>CAZABI010000093.1:3521-5148 GCA_964483235.1 uncultured Dehalococcoidales bacterium
CTTTTTATCCAGGTCTGCGAGTATAGCCTCGGCCTTCTCTACTTTATCGAATATGCGTTTGAGGTCTTCCATCCTGCATTATTGGCCTTCAGTTATAGGTAACAAATAATATTATCCTGATTATACAACTTACAGGCAAGGTAAGGATACTATGCGCTATGGCTGGATACCCTTATAGTTTTCATCAGCGATTAAATTCAAGGTTATTTGAAACTAATCATATGGTTTTCGATCTCTTCCTTGCTTATAAACGGACCGATTTTAATGGACGTAATAATCCCCTTTTCATTGATGAAAAAAGTGGTGGGCAAGCCTCGCACACCATATAATTTAGCCGCATTGCCAAGCGGATCGAGCGGCACGATGAATTTCAGGTCCTTAGCCTTCACATAACTTATTGTGTTATTCGGATTATCCTGTGTGCTCACGGCAATGATTATGACTCCAGCTTTGGACCACTCTTCATCAGTCGCCTTAAGTATCGGAATTTCAAACTGGCATGGACCGCACCAGGTCGCCCAGAAGTTCAAGATCACAAGTTTACCCTGGTAGTCGCTTAGTTTAATTTGTGAACCGTTCGTGGCATTGAGAGTAAAATCCGGTCCCAGGTTGCCGATGCGGTTGCCTGTTTTTACATCGGGTGGCACGTCAGAAACCTGTTTGGTATCGGTTGACCCTGTGGAAAAGTTGCCACATCTGATCTGATCGATCACCGCCATACTGCCGATCAGTATGACTATGATTATCCCGAGGGCGCCTAATAAAATTGTTGTATTTTTATTGGTCATCTATGCTTCCTTCTTACCGGTTAAGGGATTAAATGCGAATAAACTCGCTCTTTAGTCACCTTATATTAATTCCAGTCAGCTTACAATATTAAAAACCGCCGACATAGGACTTTTGTCCCATGAACTCGCGTATTTCATAAAGCGATTCAAATCGTCCCTCTTTTTCCTTGATAATAGTGCCGTTAGCATCGATTATACAGGTTGTTGGGAAAATGCCGATATCATAGGCGCTGCTGATATTTCCATAATAATCCAGGAGAACAGGGAATTTGAAGCCGTGTCTCTTTACGTAATCTGCCACCTGTTGCTCATCAGTTCCTATGCTGATAGTGAGCACGGGCATTTCATCCTGTCTTGTGCTGATATAGATGGAATTGAGTAAAGGAAGCTCTTCCTCGCAGGCGTGGCAACCGTACAACCAGAAATGCAGAAAAACCAGTTTGCCTTTAAAGTCGGCTAAACTAATCTTGTTGCCTTCCAGTGATGAAAGGTCGAAGATACGATAAGCTGCATTTTGCCGGGCAAGCATATTGACTGAAAGCATCCTGACGTTATCGTGGGAAGCCATGTTTCCGGCCCTGTCCCGGGAAATGACGGAGAGGCTGTAGATAACACCGGATTTGAGTATGTTGCCATCTACGGTGAGCTCATGGTCGGTCAGAAATCTGCCATCGGCTACATTCCCGGCTTCCTCGCCGCCGGATACATCGTAAAGCTTTACTTCGCTGCTCGCCTCTTCATCCGTATTCCACCTGGCGATAACGGAGTTGTTATCCG
The DNA here is from genome assembly GCA_964483235.1 of uncultured Dehalococcoidales bacterium. Classification (GTDB taxonomy): domain Bacteria; phylum Chloroflexota; class Dehalococcoidia; order GIF9; family UBA5629; genus CAZABI01. The sequence continues at coordinate 5,087 of CAZABI010000093.1, forward strand.
TAATCACGACGCTGACAGATGATAAGAGCGGCGCGGAAATATCTGGTGCTGATTGCTGGTTA
>CAZABI010000094.1:0-5075 GCA_964483235.1 uncultured Dehalococcoidales bacterium
GTTTGGCGCCCAAATTTCCCGAGCCGCTGGCGCTGGAATTAGTGGCCCGGTGTTATGCCCGAAGCCGCGATCCGGAAGCCCTGCAATTCTTTAATCTGACGTTATCCCGAATGGCACGAGGCGGAATTTACGATCAGTTAGGTGGTGGTTTTCACAGGTATTCGACTGATGAGAAATGGCAGGTGCCACATTTTGAAAAAATGTTGTACGACAGTGCGCTGCTGGCGCGCCTGTACCTGATTGGCTATCAGTTAACGGGAGAGCAGTTCTATAAATACGTTGCCATAGAAACACTGGATTTCTTACTGAGGGAAATGAAATCTCCGGAAGGGGGTTTTTACAGTGCACTGGACGCCGATAGCGAGGGAGTTGAAGGTACATATTATGTCTGGGCAAAGAGGGAGATTCAGACTGCTCTAAAAGAGGACTTAGCTGATGAATTTATCCATTATTATGGAGTGACTGACGGAGGGAACTTTGATGATCGAAATATACTGCACATATCAGATATCGCAGGACAACCTAACCTGGAACACATGGATGAAGCACGGCGGGTGCTGCGAAAAAAACGTGAACAGCGGGTAAAGCCCAGTCGTGACGGGAAAATAATAGCCTCCTGGAACGGCATGGCATTAAGCGCGTTCTGTGAAGCAGCGGCTGCTCTGGGTAATGATGTTTATCTGGAAGCTGCCATGGATTGCGGTAAATTCATAGTAGATAAACTGATGCCTGGAGGCAGACTCATGCATGTTTATACTAATGGTATAACAGGGGTAGATGGCTTTCTCGACGACCATGCTCAGATTATGCAGGGCATGCTGGACTTATATGCGGTTACTTTCTCAAACGAATGGCTGGAGCTGGCGCTACAACTGGCCGAGAAAATAATGAATAGTTTCTATGACAGCAAAGAGCAAACATTTTATGATACAAACCAAAACGGAGAAAATCTATTTGTTAGACCACATAATATCTCCGACGGGGTGGTACCGTCAGGCTTGTCCGCAGTGACTCGGGCGTTACTAATGTTAGCGGCAGTAACCGGTGATGCCAGGTACGAGGAGGTGGCGGTGGGTATATTGCGATCTTTAAAACATTTGCTGGTAGACCACCCAAGGACATTCGCCAACCTGGCCAGCGCGTTGGACTTCTATTTATCTGGAAAAACAGAAATAGCCGTAATCGGGAATAGAGACGCCGCTGAGACTGGTGGCATTTTGCAATCTGTCTATGGCAGGTTCCTACCGGGCCGCATTTTGGCAGGATATGATCCCCGGAATAAGGTTAATACACCTTCCATATCAATTCTGCTGGGCAGAAACAGGATTGATGAAAAGACGACTGTCTATATCTGCCACAACAATACTTGTTGTGCACCCGTAACAGGGATAGAGAATTTGGAAGCAACGCTGCATACTTTATTTCGTTAATAGAATAAGATGAAGAAGTGCCCGTTATCTAAATACCTCTTTGTTATGCTGGCGTGTCTGGTCCTATTGCCGGCGTGTTTCACGGGCAGTACAGACGGCACGAAACTGTCTGCTACACCGGGCATAAAGGAAATACGTGTGGCGTCAAGACCATATACTCTGGAACTAGCTGACTGGCAAATAGGTAACGTGCTCAGGCCGGTAGACTATTCTATGATCAGACAGTCCGGGATCGATGGCCTGGTCCTGCGTGAGCAAATTAGCCACGAGTTAGCTGAAAATGGACTTGATACCGCGTTTCCCGTCTTTTTCAGGCTGGAAAAACCGCCCTATTTACTGGTTGTGTCTCCGCGCAGCCGTATCGAATATTTTGATCGTATCCTGTTGAAACAGGATCTGGGTTCGGAGCAAATCGAGTTCGTTGAAAAAAGCATAGATGCATATGGCTATTCCTCGCTGGTAGTGGAACTGGGAGGATTGGGCGCGGCCTATCCGGCCATTGTATCACCGGACCTTTCAGTCGGGCAGTTGATCAATGCCATAGTGGAGGAGTGGGCACATCAGTATCTAGCGCTGAAGCCGCTGGGTTTTTTATACTTGATGGACAGCCTTGGCATCAGGCAGGATCAGGATGTGATCACACTGAATGAGACCCTGGCAGGCATGATATCCGATGAGATAGGCGGTAAGGTTTATGAGCGTTATTATAAGGCTGCCGACAAATCGGAAGCCAAACCCATAAGTGCTGGTTTCAATTTTGTTGAAGAGATGAGGCGGACACGAGTTACAGTTGACGATCTGCTGGCGCGTGGAGAAATAGAAGAAGCCGAGAAGTATATGGAAGAGCGTAGGCAGGTCTTTCTGGAAAATGGATACAAGATCCGGAAACTGAACCAGGCCTATTTTGCTTTCCATGGAATTTATGGGCAGGACCCTGGATCGGTCAGCCCTATTTATGCTGATTTGATAAAGCTGAGGCAGAGTTACGGCTCACTGGCCGATTTTGTCAAAGACATATCTAATCTGACAACCTACGAACAGTTTAAGACAATAGTCAGAAACCGTTTACATTAGGTAACGGCGCTTTTTCTTCCAGCGACTGCGCAACGCCTTAACGGCAGATAGAAGCTCGGGATTATCATGGTTTTCCAACCATTCGATCAGTGCTTCGGTCATGATCGAGCTGGAAGACCGTTGTCGTTTAATTGATTCAGCTTTCAACCACAGGTAAAGATCATCATCAGGCAGCACAAAAGTTAACCTTTTAGTCATTTTTCAGCCCTGTTTGCATGTATACGAACTGATTCTTAATTCATTATTAGCATAATTAGCCGATAAGCTCAAATATCACCTCCGGATATGCATATAGAAACTGGTTTGATATACTTTTCAGGTTATGGCCACCGCCGATTTTCTTTCCGTAGTCCTCATCGCATTCGGTCTCTCGGCTGACTGCTTTGCCGTGGCTCTCAGTATCGGTTCATCAAGCAAATCCTATTCCTCAAAGCACATGTTGCGGGTGGCGCTGGCCTTTGGTATTTTCCAGATGGCTATGCCACTTGCGGGCTGGCTTGTCGGTCAGACCATAGTGCAGTTCCTTTCAAACTACGACCACTGGGTAGCCTTTGCACTGCTGGCTTTCATCGGCGGTAAGCTGATTTGGGAGTTCATTAAGGACGGGAAGGAGATGGAGGGTATAGATATAAGCAGCTGGGGAACGCTGATTACGCTGGCTGTTGCCACCAGCGTCGATGCGCTGGCCGTAGGGCTGTCCTTTGCACTGCTGAAGATGAATATTGTGCTGGCCAGTGCCATAATTGGTGTAGTTGCCTTTGCCGTTACGGCGTTCAGCTACTGGTTGGGACGCAAGGTCAGCGTGCTGATCGGCAGGTGGGCACAGCTTGCGGGCGGTGTAATTCTAATCGGGATTGGATTGAGAATATTGATTACGCACATGGCTGAATAATGTACAAAATAGACCTCAATTGGGACGATCACGAAGCGTTACCGGATAAAATCAGACCTGATGTCGAATATCTCTTCAGCCGGATGAACGAAGCTGTCATTCAGATGGTGGATGCCAGGCCGGGAGACAGGATACTGGATGTAGGCTGCGGGCGTGGCATTGAAATGCTCAAGATGTCTCAAGCGGGGGCCGTGGTGATAGGTATTGAACCTTCTGCCTTTATGCTGGAACGGGCCAGGGAGATGGCCAGGAATGACGGTCATAATACCTCACTTATACGTGCAATTGGCGAATCGATTCCGATGCTGCCGCAGTCCGTTGATAAGATACTCTGCAAAGGCGCCCTGGACCATTTTGCAGACCCGGAAAAGGCCATTCAGCAGATGACGCTGGTGGTGAAACCCGGTGGACGGGTAGTAATCGCAATAGCCAATTTTGAAAGTCTGGGTTTCAGGATAGGCAAGTTTATCTTCGACGTCAGGAAGGTGCTTGGTATAAAGAATCCGTATCCTCGCTTGCCCTGGGAGTTACCATATGACCATACTATGAAATTCGATTACAACTCCATTATCAGGATTGCCCGGCCATCCCTGGACGTCGAGAAAGTCACCGGCGTATCGTTGCTATTTTGCACACCTGGCTGGGGAGATATGCTGAGCAGGTTGCCCGCCAAGTTATCGAGGTCAATTTTGTCCACGCTTGATAAGATTGCTGGTGCATGGGCAGGTATGAGTGACGTGGTGATAGTGCGTGCGAAGCTGAAAAATAGTTACCGTAATAACTGAGTTAATTATATTCGGCAACTCAGGGGGATTTACTGACCGGCAGCGCTTTCAGGTCGCCGGCGGCTTTTTCCGCCAGGCTGTCATCCTTAGACAGTCTAATTGTGCTCTCAAGATCAGCGGCTGCCAGGTCGTACTTTTTCAGGGCTGAGAAGACGAGGCTGCGCGTGTAGTAGAAACGTGCATCCGCCGCGTCTAATTCAATAGCTTTGTTGGCCTCACTCAATGCTTTTTCATATTTCTGGTTCATGTAATAGGAAAAGGCCCGCTCACTGTACGAGGCTGCAAACCCGGGATTGATGTCAATGGCCTTATTCAGATCGATCAGCGCGATGCTATGCTGCCACTGGTTGTTGTAGAAGCGGCCTCTTTCATAGTATGCCCGGTAATAGCCGGAGGCTATTTCTACGGCGCTGGTCAGGTCCTTTAATGTATACGGATTCAGGCGCTTGCTTTTATAGAACCAGGCGCGGGAGATGTAGGCGTCGGCCAGCTTCTCCCTTACACTATCGGAAGGCGAAGCTGCCAGCGCTTTCAGCCCATTCTCTATGGCATTGCTATAGTCGCTCGCCTCCAGCAATAAGTCCAGCTTCTTCCCGTAGGCTTTATTTATGCGGGACTGGACTTCAAGCGTGGGATCCAGTTCGGATGCCCTGGTATATTCTGCAATTGCGGCATCAACATTGCCCTTGGCATAAAAATCATCACCCAATTTGATATGCTCTGCCGCGACGTCAACGCAGGAAAAAAGGAAGGCCAGGAGCAGCACAATGGGTATACAGATAGGTAGTCTACGCAGAAATAACGTCATTCTTTATAATGATGGAAACAGCCAATCGATGTTACTGTGTAACGCCGCACTGCTTGAGAAATCCCTGGTAGAAATCTGAGATTTCT
>CAZABI010000095.1:0-5073 GCA_964483235.1 uncultured Dehalococcoidales bacterium
AGATACATCTGGACCAGCTCGACAATTTTCACGTCGTCATCGACGACCAGGATTACTTTATTCATCGTGGTGTAAATCGGGCAACTCTATATTGCATTTGCAGGCAAACACGCGCTCCTGCTCTATAAAATACCATTATGCCCGTAAAGATAACAGGAAGTTGTTAAGATAATATTAAGGAAGGGGTGTCATTGCGGGCCACTTTACCATGTCATTGCGAGCGAAGCGCGGCAATCTCCGGTCTAACCGGTCTTTTTACGCCCGCTGTCCGCTTGCTCTACTTTGTGATCGACTTCTTTTCTCAGGCCGCGTACGATCAATAACAGGACAAGGCCGAGAACGACGGCCACAAAAACCCCGCAGACTATCGCGAAAATTGCTGCCAGACTCATGGTTTGCCTCCTGTCGGGGTTTAGAATGTTCCACATCAGGGGTGAAAAACTAAATTCCCATGATCAATGATACTGCACCCGTAATTGCACGCCAAGCGCCTGATCAGGTAATAATTTGCGAATCTTCAGGCCGGCCCAGTATGTGTAAAAGCGTATTGAGCCGCCGCCAAAGCCCGTGATCTACCCCGTTATACCAGCCGGCGCATCATCACCGGCCGGTCATTCCCCTGTCCCTGGCATACCCGTACAACTTCGCCAGCGATTTGATTCCGTCGTGCAGCGTCGGGTATACCGGGTAACCGGCATCCGCGAAGGCCTTGCGTAACAGCAGGTTCTGCTTCCTATCCTCCTCATCCTCGGAGTAGGCATCGAGAATCACGCACAGGAAGACCGGTTTTTTCATCTTGCCGCGGCAGTAATCAGCCCCTTCCAGCATCATGCCGGTCACCGTCTGCATATGCGCGACGGCTTCCTGCTTGCGTGCACGGCGAAGGTACCTGAACTGGTCGAACAGGAAGACCAGCGAGTCCGTGTTGCGGTCCTCCGCTACGATCTTGATGATGTCATTCAGGCTGCCGCCCTTCTCGAAGATCTTGTAGAAGATGGGCCAGGCATCCAGCGGATTGCCGATGCCGGTGCCGGCAACCGGCACCAGTTTGCGCAGGTTTGTTAATGTCTCTTCGCTGAACCGCGGCACATCCAGCCCCTCCGAGACACACAGGTCGGTCTGGATGACACCGAATCCGCCGGAGCTGGTGATCATGGCTACCCTGTTACTTATAGGCAGCGTTGAATGGCTGAAGGCGATCACGGTGTTCACCATATCGTCAAAATTGTTGACCTGCACGGCGCCGCACTGCTTGAAGAGCGTCCGCCAGACCTGCGGGCTGCCGGTGAGCTGGCCGGTATGCGACCGCGCCACGCGGTTGCCGTCCTCCGACAGCCCGCCCTTGATGGCTATCACGGGCTTCTTCGAAGCGGCATAGCTCAGGGCCTGCCTGAGCCTTTGACCGCTCTTCTCCCCTTCGATGTATAACGCGATCACCTTTGTATCCGGATCATCGGCCATGTACTCCAGGAAATCCGGCCCGTCCAGGTCGACCGCGTTGCCGTAGCTGATGACTTTGCTGAAGCGCAGGTTCTTGGTGCGGCCGAAGTAAGCGAAGCTCTCGGCCACGCTGCCGCTCTGTGCGATAACACCCACTCCACCCTCTTCCTCGGTGGACTCCGGCACGATGGCCAGTCCCGATTTCGGGCAATAGATGCCGAAGCAGTTGGGGCCGATCACACGGATCCTGCCCCTGGCCGTTTCTTTCAGCTTCTTCTCCATCTCGGCGCCTTCGGGCAGGCCGGTCTCGCTGAAACCTGCGGTATAGATGTGCGCCGCCTTAATGCCCTTCTGAATGCACTGCTCAATGACCGCCGGCACCATGGCGGCGTTGATGCTTATGATGGCGAAATCGACGGGCGCCTCGATATCCTGTACGGACGGGTAGCATTTCTTGCCCATAATTTCAGTGTATCTGGGGTTTACCGGGTACAGCCTGTCCCTGATCTTCTTCTGCATATGCGCCAGCGTGGCGATATCGGTTCCCGGTGACGCCCCGATGATGGCCACGCCGGCCGGATTGAAGATGCGGTCGATTTCTTCGAATTGTTGCCTGTCCACTTAAAAACCTCCGGTTAGCAAAACATGGTGTGCAGGAACGCTGGATGTACCTGATAAACAGCGCCTGATTTATTTACCCAGGCCTAAATTTTATATAATATCTGTATTATGAGTAAAGTCGCGGTATTGCTTTTGATTATCTGCCTCGTAGCTGTTGCCTGTGCCCCGGCGCCCAAACCACCTTCAGCCCCCTCCATTCCCCGGGAGAACAGGCCGCCGCAGGCCGTTGCCATAGTCGGGCCCATGGAGTTGAAGCCGTCTGCCGAAGGCAGCCTGATCTGCGCAGCTACAGACCCCGATGCCGATATTCTTACCTATGACTGGTCAGCCGAGCAAGGCGTTATTTCCGGTTCGGGCAAACAGGTAACCTGGACAACGCCCGCTGAAACCGGGGAATTCAGTGTTACCTGCAAGGTCACGGACGGGAAAGGCGGTGAAGCGGAGGCCAGCCGGAAATTCAAGGTCACGGATAATCCGTACGGCAATGAGCAGCCGGATAAAACAATATACCTGAAGTTAACTATCCCCTCCGGGGAAACGGTACAGGTTAACAGGCAGTTAAGGTCCTATACCACCGGTGAGATTGAGTGCGTCGTAGCTAACCAGGACCCGGCCAGGCTTACTTTTAAATGGTCGGCCCCCGCCGGAAAACTCTATGCCACTGATTTGGACGGGGGTAAGGCTACACGGGTCGGCTGGGTCGCGCCCGGCTCCGGTGGGACGTATACAGTCGCGGTCACCGTTACCGACCTGGGAGGAAACCAGGCGCAGGGGCAGGTGAATTTCGAGGTGCTCTGCTGCAAAGACCCGGCGCCGGTTTCAAGTGATAATCAGTAATACCAGTTAGGAAGTTTAATATGTTTATAACGAAAAGAATTCCTGTCTATGCCTTGATTACCCTTTTCGTGCTGTCGGCATTTCTGGCAGCTTGCGGGCAACCCCAAGTACCTCCTCCCGTCAAACCGGTCAACCAGAAGCCGGTTGTTACGGCTGTCAACGGGCCGGCTGAGCTTATCCCGGGCGCGGAAGGGGAATTTTCCTGCGCGGCCTTCGATCCGGATGGCGACATTGTGTCTATTGACTGGTCGACTACCCAGGGAACATTTAAAGGCGAGGGTGAGAAAGTCACCTTTATCGCACCCGACAAAACCGGGACATGCATGATAACGGTAAATGTAAGGGACGGCGGCGGCGCGTCTGCCGTAGGTATTAAAGAAATCAAGGTGACGGAAAGCGCAGGCGCTTACACCGGTGATAAACCGCTGGTTCTCAATATCAAATTAGGCAGCGCTGAGCCGGCAACGGCCAACGCCAGGGTGCGTATCTGGTTCTCGGCCCTGGTCGAGACTACAGTGGAGGGAGCCGGCGGCAGTAACCTCACTTATACCTGGAACTCTTCCGGCGGTAAGCTCCAGGGCAAGGGGCTGTCGGAAGGTGCCGCCAGTAAGGTCGCCTGGATCGCGCCCGGTGTTAAAGGCGATTACCAGCTTGATCTCACCGTTAAAGATGATAGCGGTAACACGGGCAAGGGCATCGTTACTTTTAATGTGTTCTGCTGCGGGAACTGATATCACGTGGAACCTGGTAAGCTAATTTTTTACGAGCAACCCGAGCTGCACCAGCCCAACCTGGTGGCGGCTTTCATCGGCTGGCCGGATGCAGCGCAGGTATCCACCGGCGCCGTCGCCTACTTTATCAATAAGCTCCAGGCTAAAAAACTCGCCGAGCTGAAATCGGATGACTACTATGACTTCGCCACCATCCGCCCCACCATTTCCGTCGAGGACGGGATCATGACGCCCCTGCGCATGCCCATGAACAGCCTCTATTACTGGAAGGACGGGGAGGGAGGCAACGACCTCATACTGCTTACCGGCATTGAGCCGCAGATGCGCTGGCAGTCCTACGTTGAGACCATCGCCGATGTCGCCGGCTTCTATAACGTCAACCGGGTCTATGCGGCAGGCGGCCTGTATGACCGCATACCGCACACGCGGGAGACACGCATCTCAGGCCTGGTGAACGACGAAAACCTGCTGCCGGCGCTGGAACAGCATAAGATCGAGCCGATCAGCTACCAGGGCCCCAGCAGCATCCACGGCCCGCTGCTTGCAGTCTGCTCCACGCGTCGCATCCCGGCCGTCAGTCTGTGGGGACATGTGCCGTTCTATATCCGCTCCGAGAGCAATCCCGTGGTTTGCCTCGAGATGGTCAAGAGGATATCCGCCATGCTGGACCTTGAGGTTAACCTGATGGAACTTACCAAAGCTTCGGATTACCTGCTGGATGTTTTAAATAAACTGCTGGCGGAAAATGAGCACATGAGGAACTTCCTCACGGCGCTCGAACATCAATACGACCGGGAAGGCGGCGCGCCGGCAGAGGAGATCATGGGCACCGACCAGATCATCAAGGATATCGAAGACTTCCTGCGCAACCAGAGGCAGGATTTCTAATCAGCGGGGCACAGGTTCGATTCCTGTACGGCCTGCCGGGTAGCTATAATTTATCTATAGAATAGCTATTATCCTGGAATAAACTTTAAAATGAAGGTTCTGTCTACCGTACACTCAGTGCCGGCTAATAATTCAAGCCTTCTTTATTATTAAGCCATTTTGAACAATCGTCCGCCTTGTCATACAACAAGACATTCTACGGAGGATTATGCGCCTGATTGACAGGATGGGGATCATATGTTAGTATCCCGTTTGGCCGTCCTTCTACGGGTGGGCTGCCGTAAGATGGTAGTGGGTGAGTGTTCACTATACTGGCTCCGCAGCAGCGGTGGTTTGTGTTTCAGATAATAGCTGGTCGCCGTCTGCGTCTACCCTTTCGCCGGTACTGGCATCACCACTTTTAACTAAGTCCAGCAGTCTCACAACGGTAAAGATAAACTGTAGAGGGGCAATAGGTTATGCGAAATAGAAGATTAACCCGGGTTCTTGTTTCAGTAATGCTCTGCATGGTATTTCTGGCCGTACCCGCAGAGAGTGTGTACGCTATGCCCTTCAA
>CAZABI010000096.1:0-5064 GCA_964483235.1 uncultured Dehalococcoidales bacterium
GAACCCAGGCCGTGCAGCGCCCGTACCAGGCAAAGCGTAAACATGTCCCTGGCCAGGGGATACAGGAAAGGTATCAGAGTGGAGAGCACCAGCCCGGTTATAAGGAATGTACGGCGTCCCCAACGGTCGGAGAGTATACCGCAGGGGAGAATCGCAATAGCGTTGACGTATGAGTAAATGGAAACGATGAAGCCGACATCCATGGCATTAAGGCCGAGGCTGGAGGCGTAATACGGCACAACCGGGAACAGCCAGCTGAAGCTGGTGAAGCCCGCGAACGCTATAAGGTATACGGTGATAAGGGTAAAGGAGTTCTTCATTCAACCAGGCCTGTATATAAATGGGTTTAAGTAGGAATCGGCGTAGCCGGTTTAGGCGGTTTGCAGAACAGGATCAGGATGGTGCCGACCAATGCGCCTGCGCAGCCGATAAGAATGGCCAGGTCATAGTTGCCATTAATATCATACAGCATACCGGCGATGAAAGGCGCGCTGAATTGGAAGACGGAGTTGATTGGATTGGTGATACCGCTGATGCCGGCGAAGGCCCTGGCACCGAAGTAATTGCCGGTTATTAAAGGTGTCGACACGTAGGTCGCACCGAAACCGAAGCCAACCAGGAGCGGGAAGAGATATACCGCCCACAGCGCCTCCTTTGAAGCAATCCAGAAAAGGATGCCGCCTATCAACAGGCTTGATCCGGAGATAGCCAGTAATAAGCGACTTTCGATAAGCTCGCCGAGGAATGATACGCTGAGCCGGCCTATGACGCTGCAGAAGATAATCAGGCCGTAGATAAATTCCGGTCTGAAAAACATGGATGGATCTGTGGAGACAAAGCCCCGGTCGCGCAGGTGGAAGGGCGTCTGCGTAAGCACAGCTTGCCAGAGAAAAAAGATCAGGCCCACAGCCACAATCAGGAACCAGAGGGCGCGGGTTTTTAGGGCATCGGCGACCTTCCAGTTCACAGGTGAGCGGTAGGTACGGATTAACCTGTGCCTGGCATGCTGCTGTGCTGCATGGAGTTGCTCGGGTGATAGACCGTCTGGATGCTGACCGAGGTCGGCAGGCTGGTTGCGCACCAGTATCAGCGAGATAATGGCCACAATGAAATCAGCGAAGGCCACGATATCCCAGCCTATGCGCCAATCACCACCAAAACCTGTGATTCCTGCGCTGACCAGTTGCGGGTAAATAAAACCGCCAAGTGCCCCGCCGCCAAGCACTATGCCCATGGCTAAGGCCCGCCTGGCATTGAACCAGTAGATCACCAGGGTCTGTATGGGCAACACCGAAGCAAAGGCGATCCCGAGTCCAACGAAGAAGCACAATACAAGGTATACCGGGTACAGATTCCCGAAAACTGCCATCAGGACACTGGCTAGTGCGGTCACGATACCGCCTATCGTTAGAGTGCGCCGGGGGCCCAACCTGTGGATTAACCACACGGTCAATGGCGCACTGAGACCGAGCACCAGCCCGATGATGGTGTATCCGAGGTTGATTTCGCCCCGTTGCCAGTGCAGGTCCTTAGTCATGAACTGGTAAATAACGGGCGGGCTGTAAAGCGCAAAGCCAATCGGAACTGAGTATACAATGCAGAGAATGGGCAGTAATGCCCATCCGTAAAATCCCTGCTTTTTAGCCGGATCAGTCATTATGCGTATATCCTTTCTATGCAAATGCGGTTCGATATTATATCACTGCTTTATTCAATTAGATAATTACCCTGATTTACAATTGTTAATGTGCTAAATACTTAGGTAAAATGCGCAATTGTCACAAAATAGCTTTGACAGGCCCGTAAAATCGGTACTCGGGCTATGTTCAGTGAGACATTTAATGTTGATACATGCGCAAAAGCGCAAGTGCAGAATAAGCATTAAGGCGGATGCTGTCGCTTGTGACGCATGTTAAATTGAAAACAACCTGGAAAAGAGGTAACAGGAGGAAACAAAAATGGCTAAAACAATAGAGAAAGTAGAAGTAAAAGAGGGGATCGGGTTTAATTTCTGGACAGATAAGACTCCTTGCTGGGAAATGAGCCATTGCACGAACATGGTAAAAGCTGAATGCCCGGCATTCAAATACCAGTTCCTGCCCTGCTGGGAGATCGAAGGCACTTATTGTAAACTCGACGACTACAGCAACGATGGTAAGGACACCAGCATCTGCGAGATCTGCCGGGTCTACAAGCAATACGGTGAAGGCAAACCAATACAATTGAAATTACTCGGCCGCGGTATTAATACCTCTCTCAAGATGCTCGAACAGGCGACCGCTCGTTAGAAGTCAGGTTCCTCTGGCTTTCTAAATTTCTCCTCCCCGGTTTAAAGGGAGGAGAAATCTTTTTATGGGTTATATGTAAAGCGCATGGCAATATGCGCTTTTGCGCAAAAACAGAATAAGCGTTAAAGCGGATGTTGGCATACAGGCCGCATGTTAAATTTCAGTAACAAAAAAGAAAACAACTTTCTGAATTTAGGAGGAAAATAAAATGGCAGAAACCAAAGCAAAAGCGAAGAAGGCAGTAGAAGTAAAAGAGGAACGTGGCGTTAATTTCTGGACCGGCAAAGCGCCGTGCTGGGAACTCTGCAATTGCCCGGAGATGATTAAGAGCGAGTGCCCGGTTGATAAATACCAGTTTCTTCCCTGCTGGGAGATCGAGGGAACTTACTGCAAACTGGATGACAGGGGCGCAACAGGCAAGGACACCAGCATCTGCGAGACCTGCCGGGTCTATAAGAAGTACGGCAATGGCGAGCCCATCGTGCTGAAGCTCTTCGGGAAGGGCATCGACACTCATCTCAACGAACTCGACAAAGTGACAAAGTAACCAAGTAATTAAAACGGCAAAACAAAGGGCTGATCCCGCAGGATCAGCCCTTTTTGGTTTAACAAACAGGTATTATTATACCCGGCGCGTCTCCCCGGTCTTATCCAGGAGCATAATGTGTTCCCTGAGTTGCTTCAGGTTAACCACATCATCCCGGTTATACTTCAGTAAAACGTCCAATGCATTTTGATCACCGTCATGTTTGTATTGCTCCCACAGCCAGACGGCATGCCAGCCGGTTATCCCCTCGGTTTCCCTTGAAATACCCAGCCGCTTCAGTACCGCCTTGAAACCACCTTTGAGATTGTATCTCCAGCAGTCGTACATAAGATCGATATGATCATGCATGAATCCCAGGTCGGGGCCCAGGTGCATCCTGATGAAGGGAAGGTCAAAATTCTTACCATTGTATGTAAAGAGGTTGGGGCTGCCTTCCAGCGTCTTCAGCAGGCTTTTCCGGTTCAGTTTATCCTCGTAGAGCTGCACCAGGCGGCCTTCATTCTCATTACAGAAATAAATCCCGATAACGGTTATGCTGGATTCCCAGGAATTCAATCCGGTGGTTTCGATATCAAGGTAAGCGTCTGGAAAACCATCCATGGTATTTCTCTCTCCGGGTGATTATACAGTATTGCCCGCTAACCGGGCGGTAAAATACTGCTATAAGGGGGTTCAGCTCTTTTGCCACCTGTCTTTAGTGTAAAGCACTATCATGCCCAGCCCGAAGAGCACGGCGGCCAGCCAAGCCAGACAACCTATACCGGGCAGCAGTTCACAGATGTTTAAAACTAGCAGCCCGAGTGCCAGCGCCCCGATGAGCGGCCCCGTCCCGGCCACATCGGCAGGCTGCTTGAGCATCCATTTACCCAGGAAGACCGAGAAAAGGATGGGGCTGATATAGATGGCGATGAGGTACAGTGCCAGCGCGGCCAGGCCGAGCGGGATGCCGACAATTGTGGCCAGGAGTATAGCTATTCCAATGGGGACGATGAAGAATTTCAAAGCGCCATAGCCCAGGCAGTGCCACGGCTTGATTTTCATGGCCTCCACCATACCGGGGATATGCCTGTGCACCAGGAGTATCAGGACGATGCCGGTGAGGAGGGCCATGACATATTTCAACACTATACCAACGAGCATTATGATAAGCATGAAGCTGAAGAAAGCTGTTAGCGCTGCGCCTATGACCGCCCCAATTGTAGTGGCTGCGGCCTGTTCACCCGGCGCCGGCTTGCCTTCTTCAGCTTTAGGTGCGGGCAGGCAGCCGAAGCCGGTGTCTTTCTTCTCGGGAACAATATGTTTGGTCTCCCCGGTTATGATGGCTCCGGGTTCCTGTACCGCTTCGGTCTCGGACGTGTATTTAAAAGATCCCTGCAAGTTAGCAGAAGGCTGCAGTATGACCTCTCCTGCTTCTATATCTACATTTCCGCCGATCGTGTTATTGATTATCAGCTTTCCGGCGTTGCCTTTCAGGTCCCGGCCCAGCGGACCGTTCAAATGCAGTGAGCCGACTCCGATCATAAGGTCCCGCCCGATAGAACTATCAGGGGCAGTAGTTACCATGGAACCGAATGTTACCAGGTCTCCGTTAATGGTGCCGGAGACGGATATGTTTGTGCCTACTGCGCGTACCGAGTTGCCGATACGTCCTTTAATAACAATTGACCGGGCTGCGGCTGTGATGCTGCCGGTAACATTCCCATTGATGATTACCGTTCCCCCGGCGACGACCAGGTCACCATTGACCGTGCCGTCCATAATCAAGTTTTCTCCTGCTAAATAAAGGTCGTCGTCGATGGTTTCCCCAGCGGCGATATTAACACTATTACCGCTGCGCATATCGGCAGCGTAAACGGGAGAAATAACCAGCAACGAAAGCAAAACCGCTGCGGCAAACAAATAGAAAAACGTCCCTGGCTTCTTAAACATCGTTACCTTCCTGAATAATTAATCCTTGGTATATTCAATTCTTACATAATTGCATAGGAATATTCAACCGGTTGTGGGGATTTTGAACAGTTAGCCTACCGGGTATTGGATTTAAGTTGCAGCCTGACCGCGCTCAGCTTGGCGAAGAACAGGAGTACCCAGGCTGTGAAATAGATGAAAGCAAGCAATGCGATAACGGTACCGATAGAGCCGTACACCATGTTATACTGCGCGAAATTCTTCACGTACCATATGAAGGCCACCCGCACGATCTCAAATCCGGCCGTAGCAAGAAGCGCG
>CAZABI010000097.1:0-5055 GCA_964483235.1 uncultured Dehalococcoidales bacterium
CTCTACCTTCGGCGGCAACCCGCTGGTTTGCCACGTCGCTTATGAGGTATTGAGCTATATCATTAAGCATAAGATTCCGGATCAGGTACAGCGGGTCGGCAACTATCTATACGACGGGCTGAAAGAATTGGCGTCCCGCTATGAATGTATCAAAATTATCCGGGGCCGCGGGCTGCTGATGGCTGTCGGCTTCAACGCCGATATAGCCGGGGACGTTGCCTTGAAGTGCCTTGAGAACGGGTTGCTCGTAAACCCGGTGAAACCTAACGCCCTGCGCTTCATGCCGCCCCTGATCGCCGCCGAAAAGGATGTCGATCAAGCCCTGAACATACTGGATAATGTGCTGAAAGAGAGGTAATCCGATGGCTAAGAAAAAAGTTGTGCTTGCCTACAGCGGCGGACTGGATACATCCGTAGCCATACCCTGGCTGGCCGAGAAATATAACATGGATGTCATTGCGCTGACGGTCAATGTCGGCGGCGTTACCGGCGTGCCCGGCATAGTAAAAAAGGCGGAAAAGCTGGGTGCTGTCAAGGCGCTGGCCATTGACGCGCAGAAAACCTTCATCGCTGAGTATGTATTCCGCGCTTTGAAAGCCGACGCTTTATACGAGGGGCAGTACCCGCTGGCCACCGCCCTGGGGCGTCCCCTCATGGCCAAACTGCTGGTTGAGACCGCTCATAAAGAAGGAGCATCGGCTGTAGCTCACGGTTCGACCGGTAAGGGCAACGACCAGGTGCGCTTCGATGTCAGCGTGCTGGCGCTTGGGCCCGAGCTGAAGATAATCGCGCCGGCCCGTGAATGGGGCATGACCCGCGAGCAGACCATTGCCTATGCCAACAAGCATAAGATTCCCGTCCCCGTAAAGGTATCCAAACCTTATTCCATCGATGAGAACCCCTGGGGACGCAGCATCGAATGCGGCGTGCTGGAGGACCCCTGGACCGAGCCGCCGGAGGATATCTACGCCTGGACCAAATCACCCGCCGATGCACCGGCCAGGGGTGAGTATGTAGAGATCGGTTTCGAGAAAGGCATCCCGGTCAGCTTGAACGGGAAGAAAATGGCAGGCCTGGAGCTCATCGAGAAACTGGACGTCATCGCCGGCCTCAACGGTGTGGGCCGCATCGATCACATCGAGAGCAGGCTGGTCGGCATCAAGTCGAGGGAGATCTACGAGGCGCCGGCGGCCATCGTGCTGCTCAAGGCCCACCTCGCACTTGAAGCCATGACCATGACCCGCCACCAGTTGCGCTTCAAGGAGCGGGTGGCGCAGGAATATGCCGATATCATCTATACCGGCCTGTGGTTCTCAGCGCTGCGCGAAGAGCTGGATGCCTATGTCGATTGCTCGCAGCGCCACGTAGAAGGCGCCATCAGGGTCAAGCTTATTAAGGGTAACTGCGTCGTCGTCGGCCGCAAATCGCCGGCCTCGCTTTACAGCCTGAAGCTTGCCACGTATGATAAGGGTGATATCTTCGACCAGGGCGATTCAGCCGGTTTCATCCGCATCTGGGGCCTGCCTTTGAAAGTGCAGGCTCAGGCGCAGGGTATTAAGGCTGCTAAAGCCGGCGCTAAAAAGAGCGGGAAAAAGTCCAAATAAATATGGTAGAGAAATAAAATGGCCATCAAGAAAGAGGCAAGGCTGAGGGGCAGGTTCAAAGAGGAAATCAATGATGCCGTGATGCGCTATGTCGCATCGGTGCCTTTTGACTGGCAATTGTACAAGTACGACATCGAAGGCAGCATTGCGCATGCCGAGATGCTGGCGCGCCAGAAGATCATCTCTCAGCAGGAATTCTCCCGCATTAAATACGGGTTGATTTCCATCTTGCGTGAGATAGAGAAGGGCGACTTCCAGTTTAAGACGCAACTGGAAGATATCCACATGAACATCGAGAGCCGGCTCTTCGAAAAGATCGGGGAAATAGCCGGCAAGCTGCACACGGCCCGCTCCCGTAACGACCAGGTGGCTCTGGATATGCGCCTGTATGCGCGTGATGCCGCCCTGAGTACCTTGAACTCGCTGCTCGGCCTGTGCGCCACGCTGGTAAACCTGGCCGATAAGCATATCTCGGTAATGATGCCCGGGTATACACATCTCCAGCAGGCGCAGCCGGTGCTGTTTTCGCATTACCTGCTGGCTTATTTCGAGATGCTCAACCGGGATGTTGAGCGCTTCAATAACTGTGTAAGCAGCATCAATGTGCTGCCCCTCGGCAGCGGCGCCCTGGCGGGCGTGCCTTATCCCATCGACCGTGAGTTTGTGGCCAAACGGCTGGGTTTCACGGCGGTGAGCGCCAACAGCCTGGATGCTGTATCCGACCGGGACTATATCCTGGAGTACCAGTCCGCCGCGGCTATAACCATGATGCACCTGTCGCGGCTGGCGGAAGAGATGATACTGTGGTCAACTAAAGAGTTCGGCTTTATCGAGATTAGTGACGCCTATGCCACCAGTAGCAGCATCATGCCGCAGAAGAAGAACCCGGACACCGCCGAGTTGGCCCGCGCGAAAACCGGCCGTGTGTACGGGCACCTGATGGGACTGCTCACCGTGCTCAAGGGCCTGCCGCTGGCCTATAACCGGGACCTTCAGGAAGATAAAGAGGGCCTTTTCGACACCGTCGATACGCTGGTATCGACACTTGACATAATGAACGGGCTGATCGGCTCGATTAAGTTAGATGAGGAGAAGATGAAGTCCTCACTGAGTAGCTATGTGCTGGCCACGGACCTTGCGGATTACCTTGTCAACAAGGGCATGTCGTTCCGCGAAGCGCATAACATTATCAGCAGGCTGGTGGCCTATGCTTTGCAAGCCAGCAAAGAACTGAACGAGCTTACCCTGGCAGAGTATAAGAAATTTTCAAAGCTCTTTACGGCCGGCATTAAAGACCTGGATATTAAACAGTCTATTGATGCCAGGCAATCCGCCGGCGGGACAGCTACGTCACAGGTAAAGGCCTCCGTTAAACGGGCCAAAGCAATACTGAAGAGATATGAGGCTAAAAAGAGTTAAAATCGCGCCTTCCATTCTGGCTGCCGATTTCAGCCGGCTGGGCGAACAGGTTACTGAAGTGGTTAAGGCCGGCGCCGACTACATCCATGTTGACGTCATGGACGGGCATTTTGTTCCTAATATTTCCATCGGCATACCGGTTGTAGCTTCCCTGCGCAAGATCACCAGAATACCGCTGGACGTCCACCTGATGATCGACAAGCCTGAAGCTTTCATCACTCAGTTTGTCCAAGCCGGGGCCGATATCCTCACCGTGCACGTGGAGGCCTGCACGCACCTCAACAGCACCATCTCGGCCATCAAGGAACTGGGCGTCCGCGCCGGCGTTTCCTTGAACCCGGCCACACCTTTGCACTCGCTGGAAGAGGTGCTGCATATGGTAGACCTGGTGCTGGTCATGACCGTGAATCCGGGATTCGGCGGGCAAAAAATGATCGGCAGCGCGGTGGATAAGATAGCCAGATTAAGGCAAATTTTCTATAATAGGAAAATCAAGGCGGAGATCGAGGTTGACGGTGGAATTACTGCCGGGACAGCGCCTGTTGTGGTCAAAGCGGGCGCCGATGTTGTGGTGGTGGGATCCGCCATTTTTAACTCGAAAATCGGGATAAGCGCTGCTTTGAAGGAGATCAGGAAATCATTTCGTTAACGGGCTTTCTTATTCCTGGTGCGGATGCACCTGGTGCAGAGATTAACCCGGAGAGCTACACCATTGACCGTTATGGTCGTGGGCTGTATATTGGGCAGCCAGGTACGGCGGGTGTGCTGCTTGGAATGACTCACCCTGTTTCCAAAACCGAGCGTTTTAGCGCAATTATCACATCTGATAGCCAAATTTGAACCTCTTTATATGAAACTTTGATATTAATGAGCAACAATGTTATATAATACCACAATTATTTTGGTGTTAAAAGGAGACAGATGAAGCAAGCAAGTTCCTGGAATGGCAAGGACCTTAGGGACATGTTTGCCGCAGGCAGTAACTGGATGGAAAAAAGTGTGGCAGAAATAAATGCCATCAATGTCTTCCCTGTACCTGACGGCGACACCGGCACTAATATGCTGCTCACCTTGCGTTCCGTAATCGAGGAAGCCGACCGGGCGGCTGATGTCAAAGTCTCGACTATGTCGAAAGCCATGTCCCACGGCGCTTTACTTGGCGCCCGTGGCAATTCCGGCGTAATCCTTGCACAGATTTTCCGCGGCCTTGCCCGCGGCTTCGACGGCAAGGAAGGTTTTAACGGCGCTGATTGGGCTAAGGCCTTATCACAGGCTGCTAAGACAGCGCGTGAAGGCCTTTCCAACCCGGTCGAAGGCACCATTCTTACCGTCATTAAGGATGCCTCCGTCCAGGCGCAGCAATATGCCGAGAAAAATCCGGATGATCTTATCGGCACCATGGATACGGCGGTAAAAGAAGCCCGCGAATCTGTCGCCAGGACTCCTAACCTGTTGCCGGCTTTGATGGAGGCGGGAGTCGTGGATGCCGGCGGGCAGGGCCTTTACGTACTGATGGATGGCGCACTGAGATATTTAAGAGGTGAGCTCGAAGAACTGCAGTTCCGCAAGCCCCAGATGGTCAGCGCCAATATCACGGCGACCAGGAGCATCCACCTGGTTTCCGCGGAAGAAGAGGAAGCCTACGGGTACTGTACCAACTTCCTGCTGGAAGGCGAAAAACTGGATCCCGAGAAAATCCGGCGCAAGCTCGAAGGCAAGGGCCTTTCCCTGGTGGTTGCCGGTGATGAAACCGCGGTCCGCGTTCATATTCATTCCTTTGAACCGGGCAGCATCGTGGCCTATGCCACCACGCTGGGCACCCTGCACCAGATCCAGATCCAGAACATGGACGACCAGAACGCCGGCTTCAGGGAGATGCAGAGGCAGAAGTTATTGAACACCGACACCGCTGTTGTCGCAGTGGCCTTCGGTGAGGGCATGATCAAGGTCTTCGAAAGCCTGGGCGCCATCATTGTCAAGGGCGGGCAGACCATGAATCCCAGCGTTAAGGAGATACTGGCGGCAGTGGAAG
>CAZABI010000098.1:0-5036 GCA_964483235.1 uncultured Dehalococcoidales bacterium
AACCCCGAAGCTATAACTCACCGGTACCTATGATAATAGATATCAATAAAAAATATACTGCTGTTATTAAAACAGCTAAAGGGGACCTGACACTGGAGCTATACCCGCAGGACGCCCCGGTAACGGTGAACAATTTTGTCACCTTAGCCCGCAAGGGTTTTTACAACGGCCTGACGTTCCATCGCATCATACCGGGCTTTATGGCACAGGGTGGAGACCCCAGTGGCAATGGAACAGGAGGACCCGGTTATAAGTTTCAGGATGAATTCAGCCAGAGGACTCATACAGCGGGTGCGCTTTCCATGGCCAACTCTGGTCCCAATACCAACGGCAGCCAGTTCTTTATTTGTTATGAGCCGCAACCGCACCTTAACGGCAAGCATACCGTTTTCGGGCAGCTGACTCAGGGCATGGATGCGCTGAAAAAGCTCGTCAACGGCGACAAAATGATCGAGGTTGTGATTACCGAAAGTAATTGATCGGTCAGGTTATCTGCCAGTCGCGGTATCCCTGCTGGATAACAGCCAGGTATTTGGGGGAGGGCTTGTCCTCTTCTTCCTGCTTGATCTTAATATAGGTCACGGCCTCGATGCGCTCGCCGCCCTCCGTCCAGACGATAACGTTCTGCCGCCTATAGGTGGCGGGCACATCCTCGTATTTATCCAGCTTGAGTATACCTGATTCGGGAATCTCGTAGACAGCGCCTTTGACCACGTTCCCTTTTGAGCTGACGATGGTAGCGGTAGCACCTTCACGCGTCCTGAAATAGCCCGTGAAAATGATTTTATAATTAGGCAAGGTCGCGGCAAATTTAGGCTTAGCGTCAGAACACCTTTTCGCCATTTGCTCGCGGTTCAGATTGGATGCATAGGCAAAATAGTACATTACATCATCCTCAACGACGCCAATATTACCAGAGGCTGCTGAAAAAGTGTAGGGACGGAGCTTTAGCCCTGTCCATTCTCGTGGACGTAGCTAAAGCTACACCCCTACATTTCAAAACGTATAAGAAGAATAATGTAAATCTGGTTTATGCTATAATCCACTTCCCGTGAAATATCTTATTATTGCCGATATCCACAGCAACCTTGAAGCCTTTGAAGCCGTCTTGTTTGATGCTGAAGGGCACGGTGGTTTCGACCGCGTCTGGTGCCTGGGTGATGTAGTAGGATATGGCCCCAACCCGTCGGAGTGCATCAGACTGTTGCGAGGTCTTGACCCTGTCTGTGTTTGCGGCAATCACGACCTGGCAGCCATAGGTAAAATCGATATCGGTGATTTCAACGCCGATGCTGCGCTGGCCAATGAATGGACCAGCGGGCAGTTAGCTAATGAAGACAAGGAATTCCTGGAGTCATTGCCGGAATCAGTCGTTGAAGATGATTTTACACTGGTGCATGGCAGCCCCGGCGTACCGGTATGGGAATACATAACAAGTTCGTTTTCCGCTGTGAAGAACTTCAAGCATTTCAGCACGCAGTTTTGCCTGGTAGGGCATTCACACGTACCCTTCTATTTTGAACATGATGAACTGCTGGTGAACGAGGGATACATGGGTGACGGTGATATGCTCAAGCTGGGTGAGACCAGACTGATCATCAATCCCGGTGGGGTGGGCCAGCCGCGCGACCGCGATCCGCGTGCAAGCTATGCCGTGTATGATTCGGAGCAGAGGATAATCTCGCACTTCCGTTGCAACTACGACATAGGTGTAACGCAGGAAAAAATGGAGCAGGCCGGGTTGCCGGCCTTCCTCATCAGCCGGTTGGGTTGGGGTGTGTAAGCCGGTTGCATTGACGCCATTTACATAGTAGTATTGGATTTGGGTCGTGCTAGGCGGGGAACTAGCGGTGCCCTGTACCCGAGATCCGCTACAGCGGGGCTGAATTCCGACTCGAGGCTCTGCTGTTCAGGACTGCAAGGTTTAAGCGGTGTTGAAGGTTGGGTCTTGCGCGGCGGAGGGCTATGAATCCCGTCAGGTCCGGAAGGAAGCAGCGGTAAATAGTAAACTCCGGGTGACGCAGGGATACCTGGCTGGAGCTGGCTGGGCGGAGTAAGTTGAACGGCAGTTTCGACAGCCGGTGCACGGCCCATTTATGATATATTCGGAGTGGTTTCATATTTGCCTCGCCATAATACTCCACTTACAACAGGGCTTAGAGGGCTGAGAGCCCGCAGAAGCCTGGGACAGAATTTCCTTGTCGACACGGGCATCCGAGACACTATCATCGATGCTGCGCAACTGCACCCTTCCGATCTGGTGATAGAAGTCGGCCCGGGCGCTGGAGTGCTCACGGAGGGACTGGCCTCCAGGGCCGGCAAGGTGATCGCCATTGAGCTTGACGCCAGCCTCGTAGCGAAGCTAAAGGGAAAGCTATCGCGCTTCAATAACCTGGAAATAGTGCATGCCGATATCCTCAAACTGAAGCTGGAGGATATGCTGAAAGGCGCGAGCGGCTACAAGGTCATTGCCAATATCCCGTATTACATCACCTCACCGATATTGCATTTCTTTGCACATGCTGTAAACCAGCCGTCTTTGATGGTGATCATGCTGCAGAAGGAGGTGGCCGCGGATGTGGTTGCGGTAGCGGGAAGGATGAGATACTTAGCGGTTGCCATGCAGTTGTATTACAGTGTCGAACCGGTCTGCCGTGTACCGGCAGCCAGCTTCTATCCTCCACCGAAGGTGGATTCCGCTGTGGTGAGGTTCAGCTTGCTGCCGGCGCCTGCCATAGCAATAGACGACAGGGATAAGTTCCTGGCTGCCGTGCATGCCGGCTTCGCGGCGCCGCGTAAGCAGTTGCGCAACTCGCTGGCCATCGGATTGAAGCTGGATACTTCTGCGGCAGTGGAGATGCTCAGACAGGCAGACATCGATCCCGCCAGGCGGGCCGAGACATTGACCTTACAGGAATGGGAAACACTTTACAATATGGTCAAAAAGGAAAAGGTGAGCGGACTCTAAATGCTGAAGATGAACGCGCTGGCCAAGCTTAACCTGGTGCTGGAAGTACTGGGAAGGCGCGCCGACGGCTATCACGATATAAGCAGCATCGTGCAGACTATCAGCCTGTTCGACGAGATAAGCTTTAAACCGTCAGCCAGGCTTGAGCTCAGGTGCAGCGTGCCCGCGCTGCAGACGGCAGACAACCTGGTCCTGAAGGCAGCAAGCGCAGTAAAGTCGGTTACGGGCTACAAGGGGGGGGCAGTAATCAGGCTGGAAAAGCATATACCCTGGGGGGCGGGCCTGGGAGGCGGCAGCAGCGATGCCGCAGCGACATTGCTGGGTTTAAACCGTCTCTGGCAACTGAAGCTGCCCTATACCGACCTGCTCAGGATCGGTGCTTCGATAGGTTCGGATGTTCCGTTCTTTATCAAGGGAGGTACCTGTTTGGTTGAGGGAAGGGGAGAGAAAATATATGCTCTGCCCGATATTAATACGGCGTGGTTCATCCTGTTAAAGCCCGAGATACCTTTAACGGACGGCAAGACCGGGAAGCTTTACAACATGTTGCAGGTCGGCCATTATACAACGGGCCTGTATACGGAGAAGGCCAGAAATTACTTGGAAAAGGAAGGCCGCATAAAGCCGGGATTGCTGTATAACGTATTTGATAAAGTGGCTGGACAGGCTTTTCCCGGACTGGAGGTTTATCGTAAGCTGATGGCGCAGGCGGGAGTTGAAAAGGTGAGCCTGGCAGGCTCCGGACCGATACTGTTTGCCCAGTTCAACGACGAGAATAAGGCCAGGATCGTTGCCGGAAAACTGACCGGGCAGGGTGTGAGGTCCTACATGGCCTCCAGCGTGATAAGAGGCGAAATTGCAGGATAATCAAACGGTACCATCGGGTAAACCTAACAGTAGAAAAATAAAATGGCTTGAGGAAGGCCTGCTGCTGCTGGGTGTGATTCTATTATCAGCCTGCATTGTATTCATGCTTGTGAATCTGCAGAGCTATTTTAAAGTTACCTTACAGAACTACGCGTTGCTGGCTTACGCCATCGTATTTGTGGTCAGCCTGCTCAGCAGCGCCACCATCTTCATACCGGCGCCGGGCATTGCCGTTGTGCTGGCCGCTGCCACGCAATGGGATCCTTTCTGGGTGGCCATGGCTGCCGGAACGGGCGATGCTTTAGGTGAGGTTACGGCTTACTGGGTGGGCTATGTGGGAGAGAAAATAATCATTGATGAGCACATGGCTGCATATCAGAAAATGGTCGGATGGACACAACGATACGGGGCCTGGGCTGTTTTTAGCATCGCTCTGGTGCCGGTTCTGCCCTTTGACCTGGTCGGCCTGGTTTCCGGGGGACTGAAAGTGCCGCTGTGGAAATTTATAGCAGCCACCTGGTGCGGAAAGGTGCCGCGTGTGTTTGTTTTGGTTTACCTGAGCCACCAGTTGCCCTTATGGCTGTATCCCTGGTTTTCCCGGCTTGTTCAGCAGTGAGCGAACCAAAATTTCTTCGGATTTGCTCGTTTTGACCTTGCCGTTAAGCCTGGCAATGAGCAGTTCCCTTAATATTCTACCCATAACAGGCCCCTCTTTTACTCCCAGGCGCGCCAGGTCGCTGCCGTTTAACAGAGGTTTCACCCGACGCAGTTCGTCCAGAAAGAGCCTCAGCCGGTGAACAGCACGGCGTGAGCTTACATAAAGCAAGCAGGCCTGGATTGCTTCGAGCGAATAATCTTTAAGCAAGAAGTAAATACCGGAGTGGGTCAACTCCGGTTGTTCAAGCCGGACTAATCTGGAGCGAAGCTGTAAAGTTTGATGACAGGTCAGGTCGTACTTCGTGCCCACCAGGTTTAATCGCTGCAATAGCTCATACAGCGCTTCTTGTTTTAAATGATAAATTGTCAGGCACAGCGACAGGTTTAACGAAGCGGGCTGTTGTAGCCGGGTGGTTTTCATGAAGGCGCGGCGCATGGCAGGTTCCCATGAAAGCGATGGATGCAATTTGCCGAGGACACCGAGAGCGCCGGCCCTCCGGATAATTTTCCAGGGCTGTTCCTCGCCCAGCCATAACAATATCTC
>CAZABI010000099.1:0-4966 GCA_964483235.1 uncultured Dehalococcoidales bacterium
CCACAATATCCCACTTTCAGATATAAAAATGGAACATGAAACTCGGTTGATTGATCTGTCGCTTTTATGCTCAAATTGCCATAGTATTATTCATTTTAGTAGACCATGGTTAATGGTGGAAGAATTAAGGGGAATTCTTGTGCGAAGAGAAAAGGTGACTTTTAAAAAGCCTGCTTAACTCGAAATGTAGGTGCCCTTAGTTATCGGATGTCTGGTCCGGGCGGAATAATTGAGCTTGAATATAATAGAGTTTTAACTTGATGGAAAAGAAATATGATTGCCTATAGGTATCCACATTAGTATTGAATTCTGCTAAACTATCTCATGCCCTCAGAACCATCAATCATCTTCCAATCAGCCAAGCTTGGCGATATACCCTTTATTCTCAAGGAATTCGACCGCGCTGAGGCTTTACTCAAAGAGGACAAACCCATCGGGCGCATTTACGGGGTGAGCGGCGGGGCGCAGGTGGTGGCGGCTTTCGGGTTGGCGCTGGCAGCAAAAAAGGACCCGCAGAAGTGGGGCAAGGCATCGACGGCAATCACCGACTTCCGTGCATTTCTCAGCAAAGCCCACGGCGGACAGATACGCTGCTTCAACCTCAATCCCTGGTACGGACGGTCGAACCTGAATCCGTTAAGAAAGTGGCTGGGCAAGAGATTGAAGGAGTATGCGGGCGCAGCTAAAGCTTCGCCCCTGCATGATACTGTGATCTCAGACCTGGGTATCCCGCTGTATATCTGCACCATCGACCGCGACGCGGTCTTCACCATGTTCGGGCCGCCGGACGATTCCCTGCAGTGCGATTACCAGTTCGTCCATCTCGGACCACCGCAGGACGCCCCCCTGGCCGACGCCGTCATCGCCGCGGTAAGCACCCTGCTCTCCACCAGCCCGTCCACGGTGAACGGCAAGTATGTCTATGACTGCCGCCCGCCCATCGTCGATGCCGGGGCCATAGTGGCCGACCTGGAAGCCTCAGACCCACGCCCCATTCTGCGCACCAGGCCCCACACAATGATCCGTCTTTGGAAGCTCAATTTCATCACCTCATCCTTCATCATGCACTCCCAGCATGAACGCAACCAGGCCTTGCTGGCCGACTACTACCTCGACCTGCTGCGCCGCCACCGGCAACTGGTTAAAACCATCAAAGCTAAACAGCCCGCTTTCTCCCCGGATAGCATCCGGTTAGCCAACCACCCACCCACACTCGGCCAGGTCGACCTGCCTTATATCGGCTCGACCGAGGCCGCCACCAATTTGCGCGAGTCGGCAGCCAACCGCGTACAGATCATTGCCCGCTTCACCGAGATCCTGGACGGCCAGCTTGATAACTTCCCCTTCGACCGGCCGGCCAATATCATCTATGGCGCCGGAGGCTGCTCGGGCATCCTGGGCGGACTGGTCACTACCCGCGCCCTGGATGATGGCTTCAGCCGCGGCGGTGGCCAGATCCAGCAGATTTTCGGCGTCTCAGCCGGCGTGCTCAACGGCTTCTTCCACGCCATCCAGGTTGCAGCGGCGCGCCACCCCGACCTGTATAAGCCTGCAGCCGGCCGCGCACTGCAGGACCTTGAAGACCTCATAGCAAACCTGACGTCCGATAAGCTGCTTCAGTTCAACCGCAATCCCTTCCGCTTCTGGCACGGTTGGGCCAACCTTGGCCCGCTGGAGGAATTCCTCAAAGAAAGGCTGACCGCCTATACGGGTACACAGCACCCGGAACAGGTGGCCTTCGACGATATCGCACTGCCGCTCACTGTCACCGCCGCGCGCGGGGACGGCTTCACCGACTTCCTGGGCATGACTTCCACGAACAGGCAGTTCGAGTTCGGCGGACGCGCGTGGAAAGTACTGGCCACCCCGGTTATCAAGGCGGTGATTGCCGGTTGGACCATGAACACCTACATCGAGCCGGCGAAGCTCCACGGACAGGAATACCGCGACGGCGGCGGTGCCTTTTACGACCCGTCCCTGCTGGTTGCCTGCCTGGACCCCGAGTTGACCAACCTGGTAGCCATCCATCTCAACCACCCGGAGAAACATACCTTCGACCTGCCTCACCGGCCGGATATAGCCAGGATCATCCTTGATACTCACAATTACACCTTCCCCGAGGAGCACCGCCGCATGCGCATGCTTGCCACACTCCTCTTCAACCACTTCCACTTGCGCCTGTATGCGCAGGAAAACGGCATCGCTGTTGAGCAGGATTTCCGGCGGGAATGGAAGCTGGGCGATACCGGCTACCTGTAAGCCGGCCAGTACCAACTACCACTCTGTTATAATAATGGCCGATTATATTTAAGGAGGGTGCCGTGATGAAGCGAATTCACCTGCGTCTTATTTCCGCACTTATTCTGACGACATTTTTTATCACGTCCTGCGCACCTGCAGCCGCACCATCCGGGCAGACTAAGAAGCTCACCGTGGCCTGCGATGCTACCTGGCCGCCCTTTGAAATAGTCAATGAGCAGACCAAGGAAGTGGAAGGTTACGGCATCGACCTGATGAAAGCCCTCGCTCAGAAAGCCGGGCTGGAGATAGAGTTTGCTAACGTGGGCTTCGATACCGTGCTGGCCGGCATCGCCCAGTGCCAGTACGATATGGCCGTCTCTTCCATTACTATTACCGAGGAGCGAAAGAAGGACATACTCTTCTCCGACCCCTACTTCGGTGGCAAACGGGCGGAACGCAAGAAAGGTTAAAGATTAGCGTGTCTTTTCTTTATTTGAGATCTACACCCTGTCATTCTCAATGACAGATTCATTTATATGCCCAGGTAAACGCGTATATTAGCATCAATTTCAACTTGATCTTCAGCAGATATGTTTCCAAGTATCCTTTCAACCATGGTTCTGCGAATAGTACGAATAACGGCTGTCACAAGTGAAGGGGCAAGTAATCCGGCCGACCGATAGTTTTTCACCTTGTAATCTCCCGCCCTGGCCCTTTTAACATTACTCGTGACAGCTGCGATGACCAGCTCGCCGCGGTGATCGTTATAGGAATCCGGACTTATCACCAGTCCTGGACGTTTCTTAGATCCGGTTTCATCTGAAAATACAAAGTTAACCAGGACGACATCACCACGCCTATAAATTGTCATATTGTGCATCCAACTCGTTGTCCCAGATATCAGCCAGCACCGGATCCTCGGCAGCAGTTAAGGCTTCAGTGATTTCTTCTTCTCGTGTGTCTTTTTTTAGAACACCGTCCAGCTCTTCCTGTTTAAATCTACGGTGCCCGCGTCCTCCCGCCCGGTACCCCGTTAATGCCCGCTCGGCACATAGCTGATATATTTTGCGCCGCGATATACGCATGTACTCAGCAGCTTCACTCACCGTGTACCATTTCTGTTCCATCGCCATTCCCTGGTTTACCGCACATTATTGCACATTTCTGCGCATTTCTGCAATAAATACCTACTCTTCCTCTTCCTTTAACCTGCTTAAACGTATGGCGCTGGATTCCTCGATCCTGCTGAATGCTTGAACGCGCTCAGCCAGCGCGGGATCAATCTTGCCCGCTTCCAGCGCCTTAGCCAGTGCTGCCGTGTCGAGCTGCGAGACTTCATCCCATTTCCCGGCTTCGTGTATTATCTGCTCCAGGTCACTGCGGGCTTTATCGCTTTTACCTGGAAATTTTAACTTTTCCTCGAATTTCACGGCGAGTTTACACCCGCTGCCCTGGATGACCTCAACCCCCTCCCGGCGGGCATATTCCTCAACCCCCTCCCGCACTTGCTTGAGATCTTTATCCAATTCGTCGATTTTCCATTTGAGCTCGGCATATTTATTGGCCAGTACAACGCCGGGCTCCTCCAGGTATTTGTTTGGCGGCAGTGACTCCACGATGTAGAGGTGTTTGCGCCTCGGGCAGAGGTCGGGATACTCGCACCAATTGCACAGCGCCGACTCGGTTGGCAGGAACTCCGTGGTACTCTCAATTTTATCGATCAGTCCCCGCGTGTTTTCGACCAGGACGGCGATGTCGTCCGGCGTCCGGTATGAGACCATCTCGGTATCGTGAACGAGGTAGTGCCAGATCAGCCTGACGTTCGCAGCCTCGGGCCACTTCTGCTGTATGCCTATCTGGTAAAGGGCCAGTTGCCGGTCGTTGTCGATATCATTCTGTCCCGGTAAGTGGGCGGATGTCTTATAGTCGTGAATCTGGTAAATCCCGTCCGGCGCACGGGAGATGCGGTCGATGTAGCCCCGCATTCTGTACTTTCCGGCGGAATCCAGCGAGAAGCTGACGCCCTTCTCAGTGCCCAGCGTGCGGTCGCGGTCGAAGGGAGCATAGCGGCTGTAATAATCGGCTATGGCCTTCCTGCCCTTTTCCCGGAAGTCGGCGGCGGTGTATTCCGGCCTGACTATCACGATGCCGTCGTGCCAGTTCTGGTCCCAGGTCTTTCCGTAGTATGCCATCAGATCATCGAGGCTGTTGTGTTTATTGAAGGCAAGGTCGTCGTAGAGCTTCTTCAGCGTTTCGTGTACCCGGCTCCCCATGAAGCCCTCGATGCCCTCCGTGTCACGCCTGATTCGTTCGATGTAATTTAGCCTGTACTTGAACGGGCAATTTTCGAATGTATTCAGTTGTGAATGCGAATATATTGCCATCTTCTTTCCCCTTTCCCGTATTTTACTTCGCTCCAGCGATATCTTATCGCCACAGGGACGGATACTAAACCACCCCGAGTAATCCCCGCAGCAGGATAATGGCGGCCTTTTTATCCAGCGGCTCATTGTTGTTGCCGCACTTGGGCGACTGGATGCAGGCCGGGCAGCCCTCGCGGCAGGGGCATTCCTCGATGGCCTTCAGCGTTGCCGCCCACAGTTCTTCGATGATCTCGTAGCCCTTCTCGGCGATGCCGACTCCGCCCGGGTAGCCGTCGTAGATAAAAATCTGAGCCCTGCCGGTATCGAGGTGCAGCGGTGTGGAGACGCCGCCGATATCGTTG
>CAZABI010000100.1:0-4949 GCA_964483235.1 uncultured Dehalococcoidales bacterium
TGAAGACGGCGGGGCCACCTGCAGTCCCTGGGCGTAGTTACTGTAGACCTGCACACCGACCGGCGGATCGATGGACTCGCCGTCGTCGGGCGGTTGCCACGAGGCGTCGGGGCTTTGAGGGGGCGACGGCATGGCCAGCACGGTGGCCGGAATTGCAGCGGAGCAGAGCACCGCCAGCAGGGCGGCAAGCAGCAGAATGACTGATTCTTTCATTTGAACCTGTAAGCTCCTGAGCGATATTTTCATCCTGATTCCAATATACGCTGCAGGAGTACGGGATGCTTGACCGCGGGCTTACAGGTCGCTGACAGTTGCCTGACAAAAAAAGTCTAACGTGTCATTGTGAGGAGCACAGAGACGAAGCAATCCTAAGGACGAAGGGGATTAAAACAGGTGGAACTTGAGGCGGATGGCCCCGGGGAGCTCGATGGAGTCGTTGTCTTTAAGCGGGTGCGGGCCTTTACCGGCGATATCCTCTCCGTTTAGGTGGGTGCCGTTGGCGCTGCCCGCGTCCTCGATAAAGAAACGGCCGCCGTCCGAGGTGATACGGAAATGCCGGCGCGAGATAAGCCCCAGTTCGTCCAGTCCCAGCGCACGGGCCAGGTCGGCGCGGCCGATCTCCTGTTCGCCGGTGAGCCTGATCTCACTGCCGTTGGGCAGGGACAGTCTAACCCGGGCAACATCCGGAGCCGCAGGCTCAAACGGTGGCGCGGTCGCCGGTTCAGGACTGGAACCTGTGGCGGGAGCGGTCGGTAAAAGTGCGGCGGGTTCAAGTTAAGATGCAGTCTGTGGGATGCCTGAAACCGGAGCCTCCGCTGCACCGGCCGGAAGCGAGGCCTCCACCGCCGCTGCCAGCGCTCTTTTACGATAGGCACGAAGCAGAAGCAGCAGGAAAACGACGATTAATATGAGCACGGTGGGACCGAATACCAGCACGATGGGGTTGGTGATGAAGTTATAGAACTGGTCGCCGGGCGTCTCTCCCTTTACCGGCGGGGTTTCCTCTGTTACCGGGGGTACGGGGGGTGTCTCCGGCGGCTTTTCCGCGGGTGGCGACTTAAGATAGGTCCAGGCCACAGAATTATTCTGCGCCGGCTGTGCGGCCCACTGGTCGTCGCCGTAGAACCAGGCGCTGTAGGTATGCAGCCCCTCGGGATCGTTGGCCGCGGCGCTGAAGGGACCCAGCCGCCACTGTCCTTCCTGTAAGAGCTTCCATTTATAGGCGACCCAGCGGCCTGGTGGATCGCTGGAAGGAGGATAATACTCGTAGATATACAGCCAGCCGGGGGTATTGATGTCTACGAACAGGTACCAGTTCTCAGCGCCGGTGACCCGGAAATTATCCTCTTCCGAGGGGCCGCTGAACTCAAGGCCGAAAGTGGGAGGGGGGCTGCCCGGCAACCTGCTGATCTCAGCCAGGACGGAGTCCACGGCAGGCGTGGTCTCCTCGCGGGTGTCCTTGAGGGGTGATTCAGGAAAGGTGAGATTATCCGAGGGCGGCCCTACGGCCGAGACACCACCAGATAAAATAAGCATTCCCGCCAGGGTGGCGAGCAGCAACGTTGAAGCAAATAAAACAGCTTTCATTTCTTTGTTGCAGCCTCCACCGGTAAAACCTGGCAGCCGCTGGCTGCGGATAGTGCGGACTGCATGGCGCGGGCATCGGCGAACCTGTGGGTAGGAGCGAAGAGGATGGCCTGGGCCAGGCATTTGGCTACACGGCGCGATACGCCTGCCGATTCGAGGTAGTCCGCCACTATACCGGCTTCCCTGTACGTGCGCGGCCAGCTGGTGCGGATCAGCTCGTGGCAGAGGTCGTTGGGCTGCTTAAGGGTGAGCAGGTAGATGCAGGTCTGCGCCAGTCCGCAGAGGTCGCAGTGCTGGTCGCTGGCGTTGCCCAGGAACAGCTCGGGTATATCGAAGCCGCGGTTGGCGATCTGGGTAAAGGGCGCCCAGGGCGCCTTGTCCTTGCTGATGGCGTTGAGATCGCGCGCCGTGCCGAAATCGATCAGCTTGACCGATCCGTCGTCGCAAAGCATGATGTTCTTGGGATTGATGTCGCGGTGGATAATACCGGCAACGTGGACGTAGGAGAGGATATCCAGCACCTGGTAGGCCCAGTCGATGACCTTTTCCTCGCCCGGCGAGCAGCGGGGCGAGAGGGCCATGAGGGTCTCGTATTCCAGGACCAGGTGGAACTCATCCTT
This sequence comes from uncultured Dehalococcoidales bacterium, assembly GCA_964483235.1. Taxonomy (GTDB): domain Bacteria; phylum Chloroflexota; class Dehalococcoidia; order GIF9; family UBA5629; genus CAZABI01. Next base: position 2,208 of record CAZABI010000100.1, read on the forward strand.
CCAGGTGAAATCGTCCAGGTATTTAACGATGCCCGGGTGGCTCAGCCGCTTGAGGAAATCAGCTTCCAGGGCGAGCTTTTCCAGGTAGACATGGTCCATGGTGGTGCCGTGGCGGGGCGTCTTGATCACGCACTTAAGGCCGGTCTTGCGCTCGGTGGCCAGCCAGATGGCGGCCATGCCTCCCTGCTTGAAGGGCTGCGGATTCACGTCGTAGCGGCCGTTGACCTGGCGCGGCTTGTCCACGATGGAGGTGTTCGGCTGCGCCTTAGCGGCAGCGGGGGCTGAGTTCTTGCCTTTATTTCCCCTGGCGGCCAGCACGATGGCGACGGTCACGGGCACGCCGGCGCAGAGCAGGGCGATGGCGAGTATAAAAATATCGATACTGGACATTTATTTAATCCTTATGCCGGTCTGGGCTGTGATGACGGCCTGGTAGGAGGGAAGGTTGGCCGGCTTGACCAGTATGGTTGAGATATTGTCCGAGCCGCCAGCCAGGTTGGCCAGCGCGGTCAGGTCGGCGCAGGCCTGGTTGAGGCTGTTTGCACCCAGGACGGCGGCGGCGATCTTATCATCGGGCAGCACGCCGCAGAGTCCGTCGGAGCAGAGCAGGATATGATCGCCGGCGAAGAGCTTTACATGCAGCAGGTCGGGGACGGCGTCCCGTGAGTATCCCAGGACGCGTGTTATCTCGTTGCGGCGCGGGTGTACGCGGGCCTGCTCGGGCGTGATCAGGCCTGCTTCCACCATGTGCGCGGCAACCGAGTGGTCACTGGTGACCTGCAGGGTCTCGCGGCCGTTGATGATATAGCAGCGGGAATCGCCGATGTGGGCGATGTACATATCCTGTCCGGTTACCAGGGCCGAGGTGAGGGTAGTGCCCATGCCCTGCAGGTCCCTGTCGCGGGCGGCCTCCAGGACGGCGCTGTTGGCCTTATTAAAGGCCTCGCCCATGATGGTGAGGGGTAAGGTTGGGGAAGGCGCCAGCAGGCCGGAGACGCAGGCTATGTGGAAGACCCTGATGGCGAGGTCGGAGGCGATTTCGCCGGCGTTATGGCCGCCCATGCCGTCGGCCACGGTAAAGAGCCCGGCGGTTTGTGTCCCGAGGTGCGTCTTGAGGTCGAAGAACGTATAGAGTACGCTGTCCTCGTTCAGCTTGCGCAGCAGGCCGGTATCCCAGCTATAACCTATGTCCAAGCGGGCCTCCAACATGAACATATTAACATGATTTCTGCTCCAGCTTGAAGGTGAGGGTCAGCTCGGGCTGATAGGCCAGCTCGATGCGGTCGCCGTCCTTGAGCGGCTGGCGGCCCTGGCGGTAGATGTCGTCGCCGTTGAGCCGGGTATGGTTGGTGCTGCCGGCGCCGTCGCGGCCGTAGTCCTGCAGGTAGTAGCTGCCGTCGTCGCAGGTTATCAGCAGGTGCTGCCGCGAGATGCACATGACCAGGTCGGGCGAGAGCTTGCCCTCAAAATCGCCGCGCTCGACGAAGGTGGGCGCGCCCGTAAGCGCGATTTCAAGCCCGCCCTGCATGACCAGCCTGGCCCTGGGGGCGGGTCCGGCTTCGGCTTCAGTTTTGGGTGCTTCCTTGCTGACGCTGCCTGTTGGGGGAGCGATTTCACTGTCGGCGAAGTACTTGCCGCAGGTATAGCAGAAGAAGCTGCCGGGGCTATTGGCGCGCTGGCAGCGGGGGCAGATTATCTTGTTCTGCTCCCCGGTATCCTGCGTATGGTTGAGCGGTATGCCGCAGCGGACGCAGTACCTATCGATGGGCTCGTTCTCGGCCTCGCAGGCCGGGCACCGTATGCTTAATTGTCTGCTCATTAATACTGTTTAATCCTGGCTTTCGTTGAAGTCTAGTATATAATATATGTCTTTGCTTGACAGCTATCTGACGAATTCCTAATATAAATCTGACAAATTCGGCCTTACCCGGCGTATCTGCCGGATATATTATAGCGCACGACTATTAATATAATCTTAATAAACGGAGGCCTGCACTGGCATTTTTAATTGTGAAACGGGGTGATGCGGAGGATGTGGGGAAGGTGTTTACGCTGGGCAAGCGCAGCGTGGTCATCGGCCGACGCACGGCGCAATATGTGCCGGACATCGAGTTGAACGACGAGGTGGTATCACGCCGCCACCTGGAGATAGTGCAGCAGGGCGACAGGTACATGGTGAAGGATTTGGGCAGCACCAATGGCACCATGCTGGACGACGACCGGATACTGCCGGATACGCTGTATGATCTCAAGCACAACTGCAAGATCGGGCTGGGAGTGGAGGGGGAATCCGCGCACGTGGTGCTGGTATTCAAGGAGTCCGACAGCACCAACATCATCGGGAAGAAGGCTGCGGCTGGCAAGCCGGGCAAAGCGGCCGAAGTGGCCTGGCTGAAGATAGATGAGGGGAAGAAGGAGGCGGTGGTGGACGGCAAGCCGGCCAGGCTGTCCAGGAAGGAATACGCGCTGCTGGTATATCTTTATGAGCATGCCGGGCAGGTGTGCTCGCGGGATGAGATCATCGGTGCGGTGTGGCCGGAAACGCAGGACTTATCAGCCATCTCCGATGCCACAGTGGACCAGCTTATCCACCGCCTGCGCGAGAAGGTGGAGCCGGAGCCGGCCAAGCCGGAGCGTGTTGTGAGCAAGAAGGCCTTCGGGTATATGCTGGTGTGAGGCACCCTTTAATAAACGGCAAATATTTATCAAATGATAAAATACCTTGACTTAAATTATCAATTG
>CAZABI010000101.1:0-4939 GCA_964483235.1 uncultured Dehalococcoidales bacterium
TGTCTTTGCTGCCAGTGCGCGACATGCCATACAGCCTGGTGCTGGAGGAGTTTGTCGCCAGGTATCTGCCCGCCGTGCTTATCGCCGTGGGCACGGGGTTTCTCTTTCATGAGATTGCGCATAAATTTGCTTCTCTCCGCCTGGGATTCCGCGCGGAGTTCAGGATATGGAAGACCGGGCTGATAATTGCCGTGGTGGCCGTGCTCATCAGCTTCGGACAGTTCCTCTTCCTGGCCCCGGGGGCAGTATATACCTATTCCTACAGGCAACCGACGGACAGGGAGAACGGGCTGATGTCATTTGCCGGACCCGTGACCAACCTGGCGCTGGCCGGCCTGTTTTACGTGGTATCGCTATTCAGTGATCCATGGAATGTCGTGGGCTTTTTCGGATTCCGGGTCAACCTGTGGCTGGGCGCCTTCAACCTGGTTCCAATACCCCCGCTGGATGGGGTGAAAGTCCTGCGCTGGAATAAAGTCCTCTGGACAGTACTTGCCGTGGGCAGCTGGGGGCTGATAATCCTTATGACATTCGGAGTAATTAATATATGAAAAACGCCTCTGTCTTATTGTCCGCCGATGAACTGATGCTTTCCGGTGAAGTCAATTTCCCGGACGATTGCAGCCAGCCGCGGCCGGCAGTCTGTATCTGCCACGGGATTCCTGCCGTGCCTTACAATCCGGCCGAACGGGGAGGTTACCCGGAGCTGGCGGCAAAGTTCTGCGAGGCCGGATTTATCTCGCTGGTATTCAATTTCCGGGGGTGCGGACCAAGCCAGGGCAATATTGATATGTTGGGCTGGACACACGACCTGGCAGCAGCCGTCGAGTTTCTCAACATGCTGCCGGAGGTGGATAAAAAGAGGATCTTCCTGCTCGGTTCGTCGGGCGGCGCTGCAGTCAGCGTTTATGTTGCCGCCAGCGATCCCCGTATAGCGGCCGTGGCCCTGTTAGCCTGCCCGGCAGAGTTCGATTTCCTGCATGCAGCGTTTACGAAGGTATCCATCATCGAGCAGTTCCGCTCGATAGGCATCATCAAGGATGCGGATTTCCCGCCCTCTGTGGAGGAATGGCTGGATGACTTCGAGCAGGTGGCCCCGCTGCAATATATCGATAAGATCGCCCCGCGTCCGCTGCTCATCGTGCACGGCGATCGTGACGAGACCGTGCCGGTTGACCACGCAGAGAGGCTTTTTCAAAAGGCAGGCGAGCCCAAACAGAAGGTCATCATCACCGGCGGCGTCCACCGTCTGCGGCTGGATGAGCACGCCGTGGACGTTTCGCTGCGATGGTTATTTGAGCAATGCAAGCAAAAGCAGTAACCTTCATTACAGTCAAGTAGAATGATTCGAATAACCTGAGATGATTTACAATAAGCTGACCCCTATCGTCCTGAGCCTGCTCTGGCTGGGGCTGACAGCCTGCCAGGCTACGCCCGTAACGACCGGCTCCAGTCTGACTGCCGTAAATACCGTGCCGGTCGAATCTAAGTCGCATACAAGGATGCTGGAAACCCCGGTTGGCACATTAGAGCGCGGGGCGGTTATTTTTTCGTTGGAGAAATCAGGTAATCCCGTATATAAGGCCGCAGTTGAAAGAATAGTTCGTGTATTCGCGGAAAATGAAGCGCCCCTGGATGTCGCAGTAGCGCTTCCCACAGATGGTCAGGACCTGCAAAATATCGAATACCTGGTAGCTTACTCGGATGCAGGTATCATCGATATCAGTATAGACGGCGATAGTGTGGCCTGGTTAAACCCGGATATACCTGATACACAGGCTGCGTATACCCAATTGAAAGCATCTCTGTTTAAAGCCCGAGAGCAGGTGAAGGCCCTTTATGGTACGTCTCCAGCGGCCTGTTTATTCCCAAATGATCATCTAAGTAATAATAATTACAGTATCCTGCAGGATGCCGGTTTTAAAATTCTGTACACCAGGAATACGGGTGAATTTCCGGCATCAAACCTAAGGGTAAACTGGCTGAACGATGTTGATCCCGGCGGCCTGTACCGGTTGCCTATTGCCGGCTACGCCAATTATACGGGCGTATCATCGTCAGAGCTGGGCAATCTTAAAGAGAATACACTGACGAGGGGAATCCTGAACTCGGTGGACGACCTGGTTAAAAGCCAGGGAGTGGCGGTTATCGTAATAAACCCGGAATATTTCTCCGATGTCGACGCTGGATCGCTGTCAGTGAAAATAGAATTACTGGCCAACCTGATTAAAGCGAGCCGGCAGTATGGGGATATAGTCACTTTTGACGGGTGGAGCCGGGCCAGGCATAGATATGTGCCTCCTTACAACGGCGGACCCGCGGTTATCTTCAGGCTCGATGACGTGACCAAGGGATTTCATGAAGATGTGGATGAGGAAATAATAAAATTATTTAAGAAGAATGGCGTGTCGCTGGACTGTGGTGTAATCTCAAGGGCTAACGACATGAGGTCATACGATATAGCATGGCTGAAAAACTATGTGGACGAGGGGGTAGTGGGGATAAGCGTCCACGGCTACGACTGGACTTATTACCAGCTGGACACCAAGAAATCCAATCTAACTTACGAGTTCATTAAAGACAAATTGACACAGGCCCGCGAGGATTATCAGCAGTACTTCGGTGTTTTACCGGTAGCGCTGACGGTACCCACTGATTTTTATGATACAACCGGATATAAGGCTATTAATGCGTCAGGATTCAAGATATTTGCCACCCAGATGGCGATTGAACCACATATGTCTGCACAACCGGTAAATTTTTATGGTGAATGGGACCTGAATGGAATGTACCGCCTGCCCACAGCCATGGATGTATGTGATTGGGATGCGGCCGAACAGGTGTGGGGTGATGTAGCCGATGTCAGTAAGATGATACCCATTCATGAATACTGTAAAAATGAATTGTCCAGGACCGTTCATCCCACAGGCGCTGAAGTTTTTGCCAATAATATCTGCAATGAATTTGGAGAACTGGGGCTGGCAGTTATATCAATGCATCCGGCTTGTTTCGTCGATAAAGACGGTAAACCCGACCAGGCTAAACTTCAGCAGATGGATACTATTATTAACTGGGCCAAGAAATCAGCGTCGATTATTACTTTTGAGCAATGGTATATCTATGCTTCACGGCATTGAAGATATGTATAATTTGTGAGGAAGCGGCGGCAATGAATGATGCCGGCTGCAACCTGAATACAAATTATTGACCCTCACATAACAAAAGCCGTATAATCCCTGTGTAAACCGATGCACGACTTACACGAAAGCTGCGGCATCTTTGGTATTTACGCTCCCGGGATTGACGTAGCCCGCATTACGTTCTTCGCTCTTTACGCCCTACAGCACCGTGGACAGGAAAGCGCCGGCATCGCCACGGCTGAGGGCGCTAAGATCTACATCCACACAGATATGGGACTGGTGTCACAGGTCTTTACCGAGGAGGACCTGTTGCGGCTGAAAGGTACTATAGCCATCGGCCATAACCGCTACTCAACCACAGGTTCCAGCGTTGCCTGCAATGCCCAGCCTATCATCGCAGGCACCACCGAGGTCAAGTTAGCGCTGGGACACAATGGCAACATAACCAACTCTAAATCACTGCGCGCCGAGCTTGAGGAGAAAGGATTCAGCTTCAACTCCAGCACCGACTCAGAAGTAATTGCCAATCTTATACTGTCCTCACCGGAGAAAGACCTGGAATCCAAGATCAAGTATGTTATGCGGCGGCTGACGGGCGCTTATTCCCTGGTAGTACTGGCCAATGAGAAATTATATGGTGTGCGTGATCCGATGGGTGTAAGGCCGCTGTGCATAGGCACACTGGACGGCGGCTGGGTGATCGCTTCGGAAACCTGCGCGCTCGACCATATCGGCGCCCAATATGTTCGCGAAGTCGAGCCCGGAGAGATAGTAACTATCGACGCAAACGGCGTGTGCAGCACCCATGTAGAAACTAACCGTAAAGCACTGTGTATCTTCGAGTATATTTATTTTGCCCGTCCGGACAGTGTGCTCAACGGGAAGCTGATATACTCCGCCCGTGAAAAAATGGGCGCCATCCTCTCACGGGAGTACCCGGTGAATGCCGATATCGTCATGGGAATTCCCGACTCAGCCACGGCGGCCGGCATAGGCTATGCACGTGCTTCAGGCATTCCTTACCATGAAGGGCTGTTGAAAAACCGCTATGTGGGGCGCACCTTCATCGAGCCGGACCAGCGGTTACGCGAGCTGGGAGTACGATTGAAGTTCAACCCGCTCACACAGGAGATAGCGGGCAAGAAACTTGTGGTGGTGGATGACAGCATCGTGCGCGGTACGACCACGCCGCGCGTTATCAATATGCTGCGCAAGGCCGGCGCAAAGGAAGTCCACATGCGCATCTGCGCTCCGCCCATCCGTTACCCCTGCTTCTTCGGTGTAGACATGGCCACCAAGTGGGAACTTATCGCAGCTCAGAAAACCGTGCCGGAGATCAGGGAGGCCATCGGGGCCGACTCGCTGGGATATATCAGCATGGACGGGTTGATTGAGTCGGTCGGGTTGCCCAAGGATGTATTCTGCTGCGCCTGTTTCACGGGGGAATACCCGACACCTGTTCAACTGGAGATGGATAAGCTACAATTGGAGACTCTGCCCGCTGATACCGCAAGGAGCCTCAGTGAAATCGAGACCTAAAAGCGCTTACGCACAAGCCGGCGTTGACATCTCCGCTGCTGATAAGACCAAGGACCTCATCAAGGAACTGGTGCGTCCTACCTTCGGCCCGGAGGTGCTCACCGATATCGGGCATTTCGGCGCCTTCTTCAAACCTGGGCAGTATAAAGACTCCGTATTGGTATCAAGCTCCGACGGCGTCGGTACTAAGCTGAAGATCGCCGTACTCATGGACAAACATGACACGGTGGGAATGGACCTGGTTAATCATTGTATCAATG
>CAZABI010000102.1:0-4915 GCA_964483235.1 uncultured Dehalococcoidales bacterium
AGCACCTGTCTTACACACAGGGGGTCACTGGTTCAAATCCAGTATCGCCCACCAAGTTAGGCGATATTATTACCTAACTTTAGCTTCGACAAAATTCACTTAACATAGAACAACTACCGTTTTACTCGCTGGCTGATTACCATTGAACAAACATCGGTATGTATGTTCAACCATAATAAAAATCATAGATAATTGCATAATTCTTCTTAATATTATAATCTGAAGATGCCAGTCCCTAAAGCAACAGAATAGGTGAGGTTGCGAGAAAAATGGCTCTCATTCTAAAGCCGGATTGAAAAGGGGAAGGTTGATGTGTCTAAAGGTCAGCGGAATTTTGTAATTGGCATATCTTTACTCCTGGTTATAATCCTTTTAATAGGCTGTCTCCCAAACAAACAGGGCGGCTTTTCCTGTGTCTGTGCACCTCTGTTTAGCAAGATACAATCGATGCTCCCCAAACCAAAGAACACAACCTCATCAACCATATCTACTACCACAAATACAGGTCCTACAAGACCGCATCCTCCAGTGAGAACTGGAGACATAACGGTGGGGGCTAAGGTGGAACTTGCATCACAAATTATCGGCCCTTCAGGTGGTACAATCGCGATATCCAAACCTGGAGATTCGTTAGATGGATTCGTCATAAATATACCAACTGGTGCGTATCCTGATAACAGGACATTCAAGGTATCCTCTGCTCCCATCACAAAGCAGAGCTTCGGCAATGATATAACCCCCATCTCACCGATGATAACCGTGGATAATGGCGGTGGGTACTCCGACGAACTGATGTACGTGCGGGTGCCTGTCAGAGTGCCAGAAGGCAATTTTGCAATGGGCTTCATTTACGACGCAAAAACCAAACAACTGGAAGGCCTGCCTATGTCATCAGTTGATGCGGAATCCGTCACCGTTGCTACCATGCATTTCTCCAATTTTTTCGTCAGCATGATTGAAAAATCCCTGCTGAAAAAAGACATCAATTCCGGCTTTTGTCCTGGCATAGATGACTGGCAATTCACCAACTACGGCTCATATATTGCCCCGGGCGGGCACTGCGAGGGGCAGTCCCTCACCGCCATGTGGTATTACTGTGTACAGCCGGACGGTAAGGACCAGTGCCTCTACAATCGCTACGACAACAATGGCCAGAAGCCTGCCACACCCGATTTATGGGAGGACGACTCACTGGGCTACCGCTTTTGCTCAGTTATTCAAGAGGAGAAGCGATTTGATAAAAGTTTCTGGATGAATCTCGGCGGTAAAGAATGGAAAAAGGTAAATAACAAATGGCAATTAACCGATGTGCCCGGGATAGGTGATGAGAATACATTCAATTTATTCTCATATTCAATTCGGGCCACAGGAGAACCTCAGGAAGTGGCTATCTGGAGCAATGCCGGGAGTGGGCATGCCATGGTGGTAGATAAGATAGTTGGCAACACCCTGTATATTGCCGACCCTAATTACCCGGGAAAAAACGACCGTAAAATAATTTATGATTCCACGGATAATAAATTCAAACCGTATAACTCGGGCGCCAACAAAAAGGAAATAGATGCAGGCAACGGGATAGCCTTCGAGACGATAATATACCAGGCAAAATCGACTATAGTGCCCTGGGACAAGATAGCCAATCGCTGGACGGAGTTCAAGAACAAGACCATCGGCAATGATAAATTCCCTGATTTAACTATTACGTATAAGGATGACAAAGGTCAATGGCAGGAGCTTAAGGACGGCTATGTATCGCCAGTTAAACTTATAATTATTGCACCGTCGGAAACCGGGGGACTCATCAGAGTATATCGGGACGGGAAAGAACTTAAACTTGATAATCAGGGTAATTTGGAACTGAATCCCGGGAATAATAAGCTGGGAATTTATATTATGAAAAAAGTTCTTGATGATAATGAATATGTTGATTTTAAATATTTCAACGTCACCCATAATGTTCTGTCCATCGATCCGGCCAGCCTAGCAGGTGCTGTAAATACGGATTATACCTTCACGGCCAAGGTGGAAAGTCCACCAGATAAAGCACGCTACGAGTGGAAATTCCAGGATGGGACGGCTAAAGGCAACACTGTTTCACACAGGTTCTCAAAGGAAGGCACTTATACTATAACGCTGAAACTATACGACGATACTAAGAATGAACTTGCCGGGCAGGCGACAGCAACTGCCGTGATCAAAGCGGCTATACAGCCACCCCATGTGGTCGCTTCCGGCAACCTGAAAAAGCTCCAGGAATTCACCATGATGCAGGCATTGATTAATGGCGTCTTGATTATTAATAGAACGTTATATGATCCCCATGGTGTTGTAAGCCAACAACAAACAAGAAAAAGGTATGGATTTCGTATTCCGTACTATGGCATATCAGGTGAAAGAATGCCCATTGTATGGAACGGAACATCATTTACCGGCAAATTGAAGGACAGCTCCAGTTACTCACCACTAACTGGCCCGGGTGAAAATATTGACGAGATCATCGGCACAGTTTCCGAAGACGGAAATACAATCAAATCATTAATTTATACTTTTAAAAATCATGTTGGCGCAGTTTCAGTTGGGCGATACGAAGCCACGGATTTGAGAATGGAACTTGTTGATTTACCTATAAACTGGAATCCTGATGCTCCCCCACCCTCAATCAATTGTAATATGGCCGGCTATTGTAAAGACAGCCAGGATTTCACTGCCCACATTAAAACAATTGAATTTAGCTACCGGAATCTGACCTCGGATTATGATAACGTAGAAAAACTATCCCATATCGAATGGGGAAGCACAGATCTACTCCCTGTACATATTATTGGCTTCTGCAAATAGGTAAAGAGTTTTTCAGTTAGATTAATATAAATACGGCCAAAGAAAAGATAGAACAGTACTGTAAAAGAATTAAGGGCAATCTGGATAAATGTTCCCTGTAAGAGAAAGAAAAAGGCCTTAAACGCCTTAGATGTTCAAATAATTGCAACACCGGGAGAGATGAAAATCCGTATTGCAGTGCCTTTGGAATGTACTACCATTGAACAAACAGCGGCATGATTGCGTGGACTTAATTTAAAGGACAGATATTTTATTCTCCTATGAGCAACTGCTGGATAGCAGGAATTAGCTTTTTACTCTTAAACAGGAGTTCGGGAGCTGTCCAGAATGCCCCACCACCTTTTGAAGCCAAATCCAGCAATATTTCTCCGCCCACCACCCCTGATTTTCAAAAATGCTAACGGATTATTGCCGTGCTCTCGCTGTTAGCTGCCAGGGAGAGAACCTCATCAGAACGGACTGCCACAAATATATGGCAACCCATTACCGATCGCGTTTTGCTTTGTACCTGCGGCAATCGTATTATATACGGGCGCCAGTCACCAATGTTATTTAGACAAAAAGGAGTGCAGCAGATGTTCATAAAGAGCCAGACCGCTATCTATGATAACGAGGTTGAAGATGTGCTGAGAGGGTGGCGCGCCAGGGCTGTGACCGTTATCCTATATGTCATATCGATTGTTGCCTTGCCTGCCGTTATAACATCGGCTATATATTATTTGAAAAGGCAATGGTGGTCGCTGGCAGTTATAATTATTGTGCTGTACCTGCTGCTTATCCTGGTTACTATATTCAAGCGTCTGGACTACAGGCTGCGTGCCTCCGTAATTCTTCTCGTTGGCTACACTATGGCTGTTAGCGCCCTGGCCAGCTTCGGATTTTTGGGCGTTGGGACGCTGTATCTCCTGATAATACCTGTATTGGCGATAGTCTTAATTGGGCATCGTGCTGGTTGGGCTGCCACTGCCTTTAGCATATTAATATATGGGGTTTTCTGCTTAGTTGCATATACCGGCCTGCTGGAAAACTGGCAGGTTAAGGAGCCTATTGTTTATGGCATCGAAGCATGGCTAACCAGGGGTGTCACACTTATTATGATGATAGTCCTGGTTGTTGCGTTGCTGATGCGCATGTACAGATTTTTGCTAAATTCACTCAAAGTCGAACGACAGTTGACGGCTGAGCTTAAGCAAACCTACGATGCAACGCTAGAAGGCTGGGCGGGAGCACTGGAACTGCGCGATATCGAGACCGCCGGCCATTGCCACCGTGTAAGCCAGATAACCAGACGGCTGGCCAGTGAGGCTGGCCTGGCTAACAGTAGCCTGACTGACCTGCACCGTGGCTCGCTGCTACACGATATTGGCAAGATGGGCATACCGGATAGTATCCTGCTCAAGCCGGGCAAGCTCACTGACGAGGAATTCAAGCAGATGCAGGAGCATACCACCTATGCCTATGACCTGCTGGCGCATATTCCTTACCTGCTTAGGGCGCTGGATATACCCTACTGCCACCATGAGAAATGGAATGGCACCGGCTATCCGCGCGGGTTGAGGGGGACAGAGATACCTCTATACGCTCGCATCTTCTCCGTGGTAGATGTATATGACGCTCTTATATCGGACCGGCCTTATCGCCCGGCCTGGCAAGAGGAAAAGGCTATAGCCTATATCAAGGAAAGAGCGGGAACGGAGTTCGACCCGGCTGTGGTGGATGCGTTTATGAAGCTGGCAAATGAGGAAATGGATTCTATCAAAGGATCATGAACTTCAGCTTATAGTGCACCCTGATACCCACTCAATTCTAACCGGCCGCATTTTTTGGGAATAGCCTTTCGCTCTGCCTGATATTGTATGTACGCGAAAGTAAAGCATGGCCGCCAGTATCGGAAGCGATCAGCTTTGACTGCCCTGTCTGGCGATGTGAGTTCTCGGCGTGTGCTGTAAAGACGTTATTAGCAACTGATGTAAAACCGGTATTAACGGCCTATTCTCAAACAGGAGTTCGGGAACTGTCCAGAATGCCCCACCATCCCAAACCAGCATATCCTTTCTAAACGCCCTTCCTCGCTGCG
>CAZABI010000103.1:0-4914 GCA_964483235.1 uncultured Dehalococcoidales bacterium
TGAGCAGAACCAGCAGGGTGTGTAGCTGCCAGGCGTTGTGCGCAACTCGACTTAAAGACATTATTAATTGAAAAAAAGATAATGCCGCGTGATAAGGTCCGCTCCGGCATGCTAATCGGGACTACCGCCAGGCGGTTGGTAGAGCAGGAATTCGTCACTGTACCTGATAATATACTTGCTGTTGAAAAGCAACTGGCGGGATGTATTTTCCATGTTCCAAGGCATGATAATGAGAAAATTGACATTGAAATACCGGTAACCTGGCGCAGGTTACTGGATTACTGGTTATTACAATCGATTGCTTCCCGTGACATAGAAATTATCGAGAATGCAAGGTTCACCCACTGTTACCAAGAGGGGAATAATATAATAGCCCAAATCGAGAAAGACAAACCGTTTAAATTCTAATGTTCGTTTTTTATCGGCGTAGATGGCGCCAATTCTGCAGTACGAAAATGCGTTTTCCCTCAGTTCGTTCCTCGCTACGGCCATATCTACCAGGAAGTGCACGAGGGATATATAAAAGATCTAAATGACAGGTATTTTCACTGATTTTATCCTAAAGAAATATTTCCAGCCAGCATATCGATTCATGATAAGGATAATAGGATAGTTATCGACGTCAATACCAGGCCAGGTATGATTAGACAGATGTGGTCCTGGACAGTGAAGTTCTTAAAAAAATCAATATGCTTTTAATCTTAGTGGTAATCCATTTTGGCATGGAGCATGCCTGGAACAAGTAAAGTGGAAAGAGCTTGTAACTGGAGAATTTGTACCGGGCAAAGGAAATGTCATGCTTGTTGGTGATGTGGCCGGATTATTAATGCCCGTTACAGGTGAAGGAATTGGTAACGGTATGCTTAGTAGCATACTGGCAACTGAATCTATAAACCAGGCACTGCAATTAGACACATTAGCTATGCCACGTTATTCGAGCAAACTAACTCCCCTGATAGAGAAAATAAGAGCAACGTTTCCATGGTTTAAACGCATCGAGGAAGCTGCGAAAAATAATCCGAGGAATTTGCCGCCAACGGTAAGAGATGCGTATCTGGACACATTACAAAACTTCTGATAAATGAAGTAGGCCCCGCTAATAACGGGGCCTACTTCATTTGCTCTGAATAAAACTGCTATTTGATACCTGCCATATCATCAGCTAACTTTTTACATCTCTTGAGTTCTTCCCTGGCTTCAGCAAGTATCATCATCCTCTGCGACATTAATGATCCCTCGCCGTGAAGCACCATTACTTCATATTCCGATGCAAGCTGGCGTCTGATCAGGTCGAACATGCGCAACCTGGCTTCCGCCGAAGTTCCGGCCTTGCCGCTCAGGTATTTATCCATTAATCCATGCGTCTCCGGGTTCTGCCAATCCAGGTAGGTAGGCTTGGTTATCAAAGCGCCGCCGGCTATGTCCTCAATTAATTTCACCAATCCATGGTATTTATCGGCAAAATGATATTTAGCAATATTGGTGGTTACAGGATTAGGTACCGGCATATTCCCGTGCATCACAAAATCAAGGCAAGCTGCCCGGGTCAAAGATTTCAAAGTTTGAAGATACATCGCTGCCTCGGTCAGTTTTTCCCGGATGTGCGGTACTTTTTCAACTCCATTATAAACCGCTGCAGCATAGGCCATACCCAGAAAGATCTCTGAAATGGGAATACGGTAGGCACATCCGGTTCGCCTGTGCAATAGACCGAAGTTATGAGCTATCAAGAAAGCCTCCTTCCACTCACCACACATAAATACACGTTCCCAGGGAACAAATACATCATCAAAAATAATCAGTTGGTCGGTATGCATTCTCCATGGGCGGTCAACGGGGAATTCCATGGAGCTGATACCGGCTTTAATCGGGCGGCAGATTTGCTTGAGCCCCTTGGCGTTGCAAGGGACGGCGAATGCCACGGCATAATCCTTATCTGCTTCTGTCATAGCCCGGCCGGGTATCACGAAGATTTCGTTGGAATAGGCCGAACCTGTAATGTGCATTTTGGCGCCCCTGACAATGATGCCCTTAGCGTTTTTTTCTACCACATGCGGGTAAAAGTCAGGATGTACTTGATTAGGATCAGAAGGCCGCAGCATCCTGTCACCTTTAGCATCGGTGACAGCCGAAACGATAGCCACGTCATCTTTCATCAGGTACTGGCGGAACGCGTGTACCCTGTCGATGTATTCTTTATTTCCGGTGATATTGGCAAATATCTGAATCGCATTAATTGCGTCAGCACCAATATCTTTGGCCAGTGGTATATAGCCGTCTGCATAGGTCGACGTCGCTATAATCAGCTCGGTGGCTTTGACAAGATCTTCACCGTTTTTCGGTATGTGATAGTACCTGCTAACTTCCTGTTTCAACTCAGGATCATAGACGTTGGCCAGGTCTTTGTACTGGGGTAGCTCGGCACATTCGTAGTCCAGCGCCATGGTATCGACGCATACTTTCAGTGCGGGATGAGTGGTGACATCTTTCACCTTTTCCCCGTACATATAGACTTCCCTGCCGTCTTTCAGACTCTCTTTGAATTGCTCCGGTGTCCTAATAGCCATGATAACCTCCTTAAATGAAAATTATTTTATCTAGCCAGTCTATTTAAAGTGTGACATATGTCCCGCGTTTCTTTGATAACGTTCCGGATAACCTCTTTAGCCGGAACGTTATGATAATTCCGCTGGCCTGCCTGGTTGATAC
The DNA here is from genome assembly GCA_964483235.1 of uncultured Dehalococcoidales bacterium. Taxonomy (GTDB): domain Bacteria; phylum Chloroflexota; class Dehalococcoidia; order GIF9; family UBA5629; genus CAZABI01. Next base: position 2,710 of record CAZABI010000103.1, read on the forward strand.
CAGCGGCATAGTTACCCCCAGGCCTATATGTTCTCCCGCTTCAAGTCCCGAGGCAAATATTATGTCAACATCATGCTCATGGCAACGCTGTACAGTTCTTACGTTGCCTATAATTGCCATCACCTTAATTCCCTTTTTCCCTATAGGCCAAGTGCCTTTGCTATCATATTCTTCTGTATCTGCCTGGTGCCTCCGCCTATCAGGAGGATATAGGAATCACGTAGATAGCGCTGGACATCATACTCGTACATAAGGCTATAACCGCCAAAGATCTGCATTGCCCTGTGAGCCATATTGGTCCAGCATTCGGTGGCAACCAGCTTAGCTATGCAAGCCTCCTTGAAACAGGGCTTATTGGCAGATCTCAGCCAGGCTAGCTGATAGACAGACAGCCTTGCCAGATGCAAATCTACAGCCATTTCAGCCAGCATATGGCTGATGGCCTGGAACTTGCCTATCGGTTGTCCAAAAGCATGCCTTTCCTTGGCGTATTGCAGCGAGTCGTCGAAGGCGGCCTGGGCGTAACCCAGGGAATTGGCTGCAACTTCGAGGTGCTCTGTCTCCAATGTACTGAGAAGCATGGGCCAGCCCTTATTAACAGCCTGCGGTCCACCCAGTACATGTGATTTGGGTACCTTGACGTTATCGTAGACAACTTCGCAGGTTGTATCGGTAAAGCCTCCCATTTTTTTAATAGGTTTGGCCGAGTATCCTGGAGTCTTGGTGTCGACAATAAAAAGGGAGAGGCCTTTATGTTTGGCTACGTTTTTATCTGTTCTGGCTAAAGTAATAGTGTAGTCAGCCTTATCAGCCAGGGTTATGAACATCTTGTTGCCGTTTAGTACATAATGGTCTCCCTGTTCCACTGCCATAGTTTTGGCTGCAGCTGCATCTGATCCCGAATCGGGTTCTGTAATGCCATAGGCAAAAAGCAGGTCTCCTTTAGCGAGCTTGGGCAAATAATATTTTTTCTGTTCTTCATTGCCGCAATTCAAGATCATGTCGGTTCCATACATAATAACGGCGTTAAAATAGGACCCCAAACCCCAAAAACCCGACCTCGATAACTCCTCAACTATAATAGTATAATCCATAATATTACCGTCTGAGCCGCCATATTCAGGAGGTGTAATGATGCTAAAAACTCCCAGCTTCTTCAATTTTTCGAATATTTCCAGTGGAAATACATGCTCCTCATCCCACTTGCGAACCAGGTGTTTAGGACATTCCTTGTCAACAAAATCTCTGACTGTGGTCCTGAGCATCTCCTGTTGTTCAGTTAATAAAAAATCCACTTTATCGCCTCCTGAGGTAATTTATTGAACAATCAATTAATAATAGTATTATATTCAGATTAGCTTGACAGTCTTTACTTCATTGAGATAAACTACGCAAGATTCTACGTTTCAGTTTAAGCGGTTAATCAAGAATAAAATTATAATTTAAAGCGCTGATAATGTAAATCTCCCTAGCTATTTTTTATGGTTGCAGTTTAGCACAATATTTAATTAATTAATCAGTCAATCGAATTATTGATCGCAAGGAGAAGCAGACTTGACCGCATCTAAAGTCAACTACAGCACAATACAGGTGGAAAATAGTAATTCTATCTATAAGATCATATTCAATCGACCTGAAAAGCTCAATGCATTTAACGAACAGATGTTTAATGAATTGTTAAAGGTGCTGGATGAGATTAATAGGGATAGTTCTGCAAAAGCAGTTATTATTACTGGAAACGGCCGTGCCTTCTGCTCCGGTGGAGATGTGGGTGGATTCTTTATTAAGATGATTGAAGACCGTCAGGCCGGTAAAAAACCGTTTGATATCCCGGGCTGGATGACTACTGCCGGCTTGTTGATGCACAGTATCTCAATACCAATTATTGCAGCTATTAACGGGGCGGCCATTGGATTTGGGTTTACACTCTGCCTGCAGTGCGATATACGCATTGCATCCGAGGACGCTGTCATAGGTTTGCCTTTCGTTAGGCTCGGAATTATCCCGGAGTATGGTTGTACTTATACTCTGCCCCGGTTGGTCGGTATGGGTAAAGCCTGTGAATTAATCTACACCGGAAAAACTTTAAAGGCGCAAGAAGCTCTGGATATCGGCCTGGTGAATAGCGTGGTTCCAGCTGCTGAACTATCAGCCGCTGCCCAAGCAATGGCCGGCGATATAAGCGAGGGGGCTGTAATTGCCCTA
>CAZABI010000104.1:0-4886 GCA_964483235.1 uncultured Dehalococcoidales bacterium
GAGCAGGATTTCACCGATCCAGTCGGTAGCCGGCCAGCCGCTGGCCTCACCGCTTTCAACACCTACCGACCATGGATACCCGGGAGTCTTACCTTCAGAAACAACACGATCGGAAAGTGCGATCAACCCGTCCCAGGTAGCAGGAGCTTTCCAACCGTTAGCTGCGAACACTTTGGGATTGTACCAGATTGTACCCTTGCTGGCGGCCTTCATGAAGATGCCGTAAAGCTTGCCGTTTACGGAACCGAGGTCAAGCCACCCCGCGGCATAGTCCCGGTGCATTTTGTTCATATCCAGAAAGGAGTCAAGAGCCACCAGCTTACCGTCCTTAGCCAACTCCACCATCTGGCCGGGATTGGGCAGAATGACCACATCCGGCGGGTTACCAGCAGCGACCCGGGTCGTTAGAATGGCGATAAGGTCACGGGTGCCGGTGAACTCCATGGTACCACTTGTTACTTCCTGCCACGGAGCTACCATGGCCTCAAAGCTGGCCATCTCATCTCCTCCCCAGACACCGAGCACTTCAACTTCGCCGATTCCTTTCTCTGCTGATGGGTCAGCGCACGTTGCCAGGAGGAGAGTGACGAGAAGAGTTAACGCTACGCCAAAGAAGAAATTCCTGCGCACAGTCATATCGCACCTCCTCTGGTTTTATTCCAGCCTTTGTATCGTTGACTTTTTAATGTAATAGCTCCTTTCGACTTTGTCAATAATAAGCAGATATGGCCTATGTTTTAAAAGCGATGAGAGATCTGAACCTGCCGACGGCATCTCCAATGGCCTGCAAAACTAACATTTCAGTTGGTACAGAAAAGGGGATGCCCTCAAATGTTCCAATTTAATGTTAATAGTGGACTTATTTTTTTGGGGGGCAGGTCATAATAAATCACGCATAGACACGGCTAGAACATTCTAAAATTCTCTGGCAGCAGCATCTGCTTTTTTAGATTCTATAACTTGCTTTATGCGCTCGAAGATATCAGCGCCAAGAGCCTCAACTCTCCAAGCAATTATGTCATTAAAAGGCAGGTCATCATAGTGACCGCGATCCTGAACATATTCGATATGTTTTTTACCATCTTGATTGTAGGCAGGCAACATGGCGTCGTGTTTTCCATCGAATTCTACAATAACAAATCGGTTTTTCTGGCAAAGACCAAGATCAAATGTAGGTGCAACCTTAATCCATCTTTCTTCAATGTATAATTCACTATAACCGTGGGTTGGGAATAAATTACCCCTCATAAGCTGTTGCAATTTATCTGGCACGAGATGATTACGAATAGCAATTATGTGAAGACGAGCAGGAATGCCCATTGCTCTAGCTAGCGCTATAAGAAGTACAGCCTTTTGGATGCAAAACCCATTTCTCTCCTGCAGAATCCTGCTAGCCTTGAAATATTCAGGCTTATCAGATGGTACATATAGGTTATATTTGATCTCGTCTCTGACAAAATAAAACAAGTACTTAGCCTTGTCTGATACCTCGTGTTGGTCTCTACAAATCTCCTGCGCTTTCTCCCTTATCAGCAAGTTATCGCAGTCAATAGTTGGGGTTGGCCTTAAATAGATGTCCACTGGGTACTTTCCTCTTTTTACAATTGCCCTATTATAAACTATGCTGATTATCAATAATAGCCCTGCCCTGCCCCAGCTTTAATATAACCGTCTATTATATTCCAAACGTCACTGTATATGACTGTTCCTCCACTCCTACGAAATGACGCAATCATCGGTAGATATGTTCATCCATAAATATTATGGGGCTAATTCAGCCAACCTAATGCATATTCCAGCATATAATGCACTACACTCAATACTGACCTATGTTATAATCGCACTATAAGCATCTGCTGTCGAAACATACATATTTCATAGCAGGCAAGGGAAACTTATTGCAGGATATAAGGTATAAACCAATAGGGATCATTCACTCCCCGTTCAAAGGAGTTGATGGAATGCCAATACAACCGAGTGGAGCACTCGGGATAAAGGGCACGGTCGAGTTATTTTCAGAGTACTCACCTGGTCTAAAGGATGTCAACGGCTTTTCTCACATTATCCTGATCTACCACTTCCACTTATCCAGAGGATACGCATTGGAAGTCAAGCCATTCTTGGAAGAAACGGTGCATGGAATATTCGCAATACGAGCCCCAGCAAGGCCAAACCCGATCGGTATTTCTGTAGTGCGTCTGGTTGGGATCGAGGATAGTATTCTCCAAATCGAGGACGTGGATATCGTTGATGGCACCCCAGTGTTGGACATCAAGCCTTATGTGCCGGATTTTGACAGTCGCAGAGCCGAACGGATAGGATGGTTAGCGGCCAGGTCGCAATTGGCCAGAGAGCATAAATCAGACAATAGATTCAATACGAAACAATAGCGTTTTCGTAAGCCAAACGATTGGGCATAATATTGTTATTGCGATATGTGCTGCATAGACGACACAAGCAACTGCTGCAATGATAGAATCAATTTTTTTCTTCTGAAACGAGAGTTCGTGAACTGTTCACATTGGCCCGTCACCGAGATAATATCTTCGCCGCTCACTAGCCATACATTCCCCGCTTTATTCAGTTAAGCAATCTTAACACTCATTGTTATATCTTTAAATTCGAAGTAACAGTTGTTTACTTAAAACAGCAAGAATATAATAGCTGCACTCTCATCGCCAGTTTCTAATTCATATTATGAGCAGCAAAGTCACCGGCCGCATCGAAACGAAGTCATCAAGGACAGCCGCCATGACCTGCCTGTCAAGGGCGACTTCATTCATGGATAAAAGAGAGTGCTATACAGGATCAGATAACATTGCTTACGTGCTGATCCCTTCCTTCTTCAAACAACTCCTAAAATCCGGGTGGCTATTCAAGCCCTTCAGTCGATATTTCTTTCCCCATGGCATATATGAATACGTAATCGCACGGACAAAGTATTTTGATGCCGTATTTAGAGAGGCCATAGAGCAAGGTTTCGACCAAATTGTGATCTTCGGCGCTGGATTTGACAGCCGGGCATTGCGTTTTAACCACCTGAACAGAGGCACCCTGATATTCGAACTCGATGCGACAATAACTCAAAGTGAGAAGCTGAAAGCCTATCATCAGAAGAAGCTGATTATCCCTGAAAACCTCGTCTCTGTACCGATTAATTTCAATCGGGAAAGCCTCGCAGAGAGGATAGCACAGGCTGGATTTATTCCGGGGAGAAAATCACTTTTCCTGCTGGAAGGAGTGACCATGTATCTTTCTCAAGAGGCCATTGACAACACCTTCCGGTTTATCTCTGATGTTTCAGAGGTTGGAAGCTTGGTCGTTTTTGACTACATATATGCCGGTGTTCTGCGAAAAGAAAATAAGTATTATGGAGAGGGGGAAATATATAGGACAGTAGCGAATGTTGGTGAGGCATGGAATTTTGGCCTCGAAGAAGATGCGGTTGAAAGGTTTCTTGGCGGATATGGGTTTTCACTAAAAGATCACAGCGACAAACACACACTCGAAGAGAAGTATTTCCGTGATTCGAAAGGATTAATCATAAGGAAGATCAATGGTACCCACGCTATCGTCACCGGTATCAAGGCATGATGTCGTAAAAGCCTATTTTCCAACGGTTAGCTAATGCTGTCAATCAATCCACTATTTACCGCTAAAGAATGATCGTAGTGATTTCTCAGGTACTGGTATAATATTTTATGTAGCCTTTACGGAGAGGATTAATGAGCCAGAAAGATGCAACACAAGTGAATTACGGCAACTGGGTATCAAAAAAAATTATTTACATTCCTATCGTACTAGCAGTAATATTCTTAGGTTTATCATTTTTATCGTTCTTTTTCTTGGTTGGCACATTCCTCTTTTTAATACCCACAGTCTATTTCATTTATGCTTATTTCCAGTTCTCACCGAGGGGTGGCAACCTCCAGGCGAAGATAAGGGATTTGGTATCTAATCAGCTCGTTTGGGATGGGGATGGCAGCCTATTGGACATCGGCTGTGGGAACGGAGCCCTGGCCATTGAAGCTGCTAAAAAGTATGCTAAAGCACGGATAGTCGGTATAGATTATTGGGGTGGGCAGTGGGAATACTCGAAAGAATCCTGTGAGAAGAATGCACAGATTGCCGGCGTTGCAGAACGGACATGTTTTCAGAAGGCAAGTGCGACGAAATTGCCATTTGCTGATGAATTTTTTGATGCAGTCGTAAGTAATTTTGTCTTTCATGAAGTACAGGATGTAAAGGATAAGAGAGAAGCCGTCAGAGAAGCCTTGAGGGTACTCAAAAGAGATGGCGTGTACGTTTTCCAGGATCTTTTCCTGTGGAAGAGCATCTATGGTGAACCAGAAGAGTTGCTTACAGCAATTCGAAGTTGGGGTGTTCATGAAGTTAAGCTCGTAGATACGAGTAAGCAAGGCTTCATACCTGTAGCGATGAAACTACCATTCATGGTCGGGCAAATTGGTATAATTCACGGCAGGAAGTGACAGCTACACAACGGTGTATTTTGCCTGCATTTTGTTGGCAGAAAGCAAATATACCCAAGCCCTGGGGGACAAATCATCAAGTATTATCAGCGTGGAAGAGTAACAGCTGAAGGTCAGGAATAAGCTGCTTTTTCTCAGACAGGAGTTCGGGAACTGTCCACAATGCTCCACCAAAGCGTACAATACTCAGAACTAAAAAACCGCAGAAAGACATTCTTTCACCGGCCGTAGTTTTTCAATAATCTTCCTGTGGCTTCCTTAGAATAGCGGTTTAGGAATTAAGGTGTTTGTACCAGCAAATTTAGGCCACACCTTCCGGCATGTTCTTTGATAGTATCGATAGTCGATCCTGCGGGAAGCGTGATATTGACACTACCTTGTGGTGTTTGCTCTGAC
>CAZABI010000105.1:0-4884 GCA_964483235.1 uncultured Dehalococcoidales bacterium
CAAGACTACACGGATTAAGGACGTCAGAGTTGAGCGAACTATTATAGGCGGCAAATCTGTATTCACTGCGCAATAAAATAAAACCTGATTCAGGAATAGTATATTGCTACTATTTCCCGCCGGGCTTGCGGATGGTAAGTACCGGGCAGGAGGATTGGCGAACCACCTGTTCGGTCACTGAACCTGAGATAAACCTGCGCCAGCCGGAGCGTCCATGAGTGGCGATCACTATCAGGTCAACGCCGTTCTCCTGGGCGTAACGCAATATCTCGCCGGCATCGTTGCCGATAAGGATGTCAGTCATAACATTGACACCTTTTGCGACCTTCTGCCCCACCAGGTTTTTAATAGACCTCTCAGCTTGCCCTTCCAGTTCTTGCTGATAGGAGGCCACGTTGAAGCTTGCGGATTCCACCCCGATGGGAGCTTCTACGATTGGCACGACCGGCACAACGTTCACGACATGTAACGTAGCTCCAAAATGGGCGGCAAGCTCATCAGCCACTTTCAATGCCTCATAGGAAGGCTCGCTAAAATCCGTTGGACATAGTATCTTCTTGACTGGCAACATCTTCGTTAACCCCTCCGTAAATTATTCTGGCAACCACGCAAAATATAAGCGGCCATGACGCTATATTTACATCATATCAGGGGAGTTTTGTCAAGAGGTAAATATATATTTTTCAATTTCTCTGGTGTATAATCGAATAAATACGCAGATCGGTTACATATTTAAATGCAACAGACATTCCTATGTCCACGGTGTAACAGCGTATCCTTCCTTGGCCAGCGATTCTGCGGCTACTGCGACCTCGGTTTCTTATATAGCTGCCAACAATGCGGAAGCACAATTGAGCCCGGCTTCACTTTCTGCGGTGTTTGCGGCGCGCAGATAGAGTGGGTTATACAGCCGGAATACCAGGCGGCAGAATACCCGGAGACCGCAGGCGCAGCCGACCAGGATATGGCTGTATCCGCACCCCCACCCCCTACGCCCGAGAAATCACGGGCTGAAGAGCATCATGAGAAGAGCATGGCTCTGCTGAAAGATGGTCATTATGAAATGGCCATCGAAGAGCTGTCCAAGGCCATCCAGTATGACCCGGGCAAGGCCATTGTCTATATGCTGAGAGGCGGGGCGTACTATAAGAAGGGAGATATGAACCTGGCGTTGACCGACCTCGATAAGGCCATATCGATGGACGGCATGCTGGCGCCGGCCTTCTATAACCGCGGCAGTGTCTTCTACTACCGGGAACAATTTGAACGCGCGATAAGCGACTTCGCAAGGGCCATCGAGCTCGATTCGGGAGATCCCGGCGCCTATCATAACAGGGGCTGCTGCTACCTGATGAAAGGCGACTATGAGAAAGCCGTTGCCGATATCAGTAAATCCATTGATCTGGATGACAGCGATCCCAGGGTATACCAGAGCCGTGCCGCTGCCTATATTGAAAGGGGCCAGGCAGAGCTGGCTGCGCAGGACCTGAAGAAAGTTATCAGCATTGCTTCAGATGAAGGCACGATCCAGAGGGCCAGGAAGTCGCTGATGGAGTTAGGATTCGAGACGTAGTGATGGGTCTTTGGCCCCATCCGTATTAGCGGGCTCAACTCAAGTCACGCACCTGCAGCTTAGAGAGTCTTATCTGCCTGACCGCCCTCGATCTGGGTAGCCTCGCCTTCGATAACCTTTATCTCCTCAATGTTCCGCTCGCGCCTGATTTCACCTATTTTCTTGACGGGTTTTTCAAGCTGGCTCTTGCGAGTGGTCAGCAGGTAGTCGTATTCTGTCTGGGCATCCTGTAATTTTTTACCCATTTTATCCATACTATCCATGAACTTCAGCCATTGCTTTTCAAAAAGACTGACCAAACCGAGTATCTCAGCAGTAGCCCGCTCCATCTTGAATGTATCAAGAGCTTTGCGGATTAAAGCCAGGACGGCATAGAGCGTCACAGGCGAGCACAGCACCACGCTGTTTTTCAGGGCTTCATCCAGGATGGCAGGGTCACTCTCATGGATAAAGCGGTAGACCTGCTCGTTGGGTATCAGCACCAGCACGTAGTCCACCGTATTCTCAGCGGGATTGATGTAATCCCTGTTGTTCACCTCTTTGATGCGCTGCCGGACGTCCTTGAGGAAGGCCGCTTTAAAGGCATCACGATCGGAATCAGATTCAGAGTTGATAAACTTCAAATAGTTGTCCAGCGGGAACTTGACATCCATGTTGAGTCGAAGCTGGTTGGGCAGCAGGAATGTATAATCCGGGCGGCTGCCGGATATTTCCGAAACCTTCTGCTTGAGGTAGTTTGTACCCTCGATGAAGCCTATGCTTTGCAGGATATCCTCGGCCATCCTTTCACCCCATTGTCCGCGCACTCGGGCGTTGCTCAAAGCCGCATGCAGCCTACCGGTGGTTTCCTGTAGACGCAGGGTCTGCTCCGAGGCTGATTTTATCTGCTCGCCCAACTGTCCGTAGGTCTGCACCCTCTCTTTTTCCACTGTGTTGACCAGTTGCTCGATGTTTTTCAGGTTGTCCCGTACTTCTTTCAACGACTGGTCGATGAGCTGTTTCTTGGTATCCAGGTTCTTTTCACCGAGCTCGGTGTGCCTGGCAATGACCTGCTCGGACATCTCCACAAGGCGAGTGATTGCAGCCTGGTTAGACGTATCGGAGAAGGCTACTAAATTGCGCTGCATCTCGCCGGTTAGCGAAGCCAGGTCCTGCTTGTAATAAGGTTTAAATATACGCGTGATGATAATGGTCAGTACCGCTCCGAACAGCAGGCCGCCGGAAAAGATCAATAAATAGAGCATAGTATCAGTCATGTTTCACCACCTTAATTAACTTTTCCATTACCACCAGTCCGGTGGCTGGTAATTCCATTCGAATCCGTTATTTACGGATAGTACTCCTGCAAGTATCAATGCAAAGATCAGTATACTTATGAGTAAGACGACTAACAACACCTGGGCGATAAGTATACTTATTCCCCACCACATCCAGGTGCGCTGGGTCTTCTTGAAATGCTCAAGGCTGTCCCATTTCTTGCTCTGCCAGGCCCATTCGCCGCCCCTTAGTCCCAGGATTATCGCCATGGTAAGGCGCGCTATCCAGCCGATATAGGGCACTATTCCGAGCAGGGCCAGGAAGGAGATCCAGACGTTATTACCGATACCCCAGATCCAGGTGAGCAGGAACGCTCCCCAGTTCCAGGCCTTTACTTCCGGGGGTACCGGAGAGCCCGATCCTAACCCCGAGGCACTATCGACGCCGGCCAGCGTCCGGGCGGGCCAGGAACCGGACTTTAACCGCGCTTCTACACACTGATTACAGTAAATCTGCCCATCAATGGATATCTTGCACTCGGTGCAGACCAGCCGCCCGCAGCTAACGCAGGCGCCCACTGCGTCCCGGTCATAGTGAATTGCACACTTCATCCATTTTTCCTCCTTCTGCTATTCTCAAGGAGTAAGCCGGTTTATACAACATACTCTTAGAACGTCCTTATCCCTGACTCTGATAATCCCCACGCGATCATCATCAGTCCGGCCACCAGGGCGGTAGCGATCAGAAATGAACTGATGATTAACAGGATAATGCTCACCCTGGTCCAGGTTTTCTGAATGCGCTTGAAATGTTCGACGCTGTCCCAGCGCTTGGAGCGCCAGGCCATCTCGTTGCCTTTAAAGGCCAGTACCCAGGGCATTACCAGCATTCCCAGGTAAGGCACAAACACTAAAAAAGACCACCATACATTATTACCGATGCCCCAAATCCAGGTAAGAATGAATCCGCCCCAGCTAAAGTCGCCCAGGTCAGGCGGCACCACGGCTTTGCTCCCCATTCCCGAGGTGTTTTCTGACAATACTGAAGATGTAACCGGGCATGCCAGTGTCGTGCCTGGCGATATCCATCTTTCCACACAGGAATTACAGTAAATCTTGCCCTCTACAGTCACCTTACATTCGGGACAAACCCTCTTGCTGCATTCCACACAAGTGCCTACGGCTGCGCGGTCAGGGTGGCATACGCAATTCATCATGGCCTCCTTAGCAGCGGTTAACGGGCTCTATTCGTACCACGGAACAACTATTAAGTACAGTATATTCAACGCTGCGGGATAAATCTACTCAGTCCATAATACGAGGGTGGATGTGCCCTAAACTTTTTCCGGCAAAGGGCGTTATAACTTACAGAAAATAGAGTGGAAGAAACAAGAGGATAAGGAAATGAGCGCAAATATACAGCTCGCTGTAGTGTTAATAGGATTCACCGTTATCTGCTCTGTTTTGATGATCTTAGCCTGCTCGCCCTAGCCTCCTGATGGCATCACCTCCTTACTGCGTCGCCGGAAGCCCAACCGGCGGCGCAGACATTTTTCGGGGCCTTGCTCCACTGGAAATGTCAGACTATACTTACCCTGTTTAGGTTGGAAATGGGGAAAGTCTATGAAGCAGGATAGTAAAATAGGTGTGATTTCGGATACTCATGTACGTTCGTTCGAAGAGTTGCCGGAGGCTCTGGTTAAAGCGCTGGCTGAATGCGACCTGATCATACATGCGGGCGATATAATCAACATGAATGTTATCCGTGGATTGGAAGGCCTGGCCCCCGTAATTGCCGTGCATGGAAACATGGACCAGCCCGAAGTATGGTCGGCCCTGCCAGACAGGCGGCTAATTGAGGCGGCCGGCAGGAAAATCGGTGTTGTCCATGGTTCAGGCGGTCCTGAGGAAGCCTGGAAGCGGGTGAAAACCCTCTTCAGTGAAGTTGATATCATCATATTCGGCCATACTCATGAACCGATGAATAAATCGGTCGATGGAGTGCTGCTGTTCAATCCCGGCAGGGCCAGCCAGTCTTACGGGATTATAGAGATA
>CAZABI010000106.1:0-4822 GCA_964483235.1 uncultured Dehalococcoidales bacterium
CTATCCCTACCCCGACCTGATGAAAGGTTACCAGATATCACAGTATGATGAACCCGTCGGTGTAAAGGGCTACCTGACCGTTGAAATGGATGGCAAGCCCAAAAAGATCGGAATCACCCGCGTTCACCTGGAGGAAGATGTGGCCAAGCTGGTGCACCGCACCTCTCCTGCCGGGGAAAGCTACAGCCTGGTGGACATCAACCGCGCCGGCATGCCATTGATGGAGATCGTCAGCGAGCCTGATATCAGTTCCCCCGAGGAAGCCCGCCTGTACCTGGTAAAATTACGCTCCATCCTGCAGTACCTCGGCGTCTCTACCGGCAACATGGAGGAGGGCAGCTTCCGCTGTGACGCCAACATCAGCATCCGCCCGGTCGGCAGCACCGAATACATGGGCAAAGTGGAAGTCAAGAACATGAACAGCTTCCGCGCCGTTTATCGCGCTCTGGAATTTGAAGCTCAACGCCAGCGCGAGATAGTAAGTTCAGGAGGCAGGATACCGCAGGAAACGCGCGGTTGGGTGGACGAAAAAGGTATCACCGTGAGCCAGCGCAGTAAGGAGTACGCCCACGATTACCGCTACTTCCCCGAGCCCGATCTGCCACCCATGGTCTACAGCCGTGAACTTGTAGAAAGCATAAGGGCCAAGCTGCCGGAACTGCCGGATGCAAGGTTCGCCCGTTTTATATTACAGTATAATTTGCCGGCCTATGACGCAGGATTGCTTATCGATAGCAAAGCCACGGCGGAGTATTTCGAGGAATGTATTAAGCTGGCCGCCGGGTACGGCAGTGACGACGCCCTGCAGAAGAAGGCCAAGTCCGTCAGCAACTGGATGCTGGGCGATTTTATGAAATTGCTCAACGCCACCAACTCTGATTTTTCAGATACCAGGGTCAGGCCAGCGCAACTGGTTGAGATGCTGGAACTGGTGGAGAAGGGCACATTGAGCGGCCCGCTCTCCAAGACCGTATTTGAGGAGATGTTTAAGAACGGCAAGCCCGCTGCCGCCATCGTTCAGGAGAAAGGCCTTGTGCAAATCAGCGACACGGGCGAAATAGGCCGGATTGCTGATAAAATAATAGCAGAGAATGAAAAGGCTATTGCAGACTACCGGGCGGGCAAGGAGGCTTCTTTGACCTTCCTAATCGGACAGGCCATGAAAGCATCCAGGGGCAAGGCCAACCCGGCCATCGTCAGACAGATATTTATGGACAAACTCGGAGGAAATTGATATGCCGGTTTATTTAATTATAGCGCAGATATTGATCGCCATTGCCCTGATAGCAGTGCTGTCCCTGCAGGTCAAGGGCGGAGGGCTGGGCGGGATCTTCGGGCAGTCGGACGGTGTTTACCGGACCAAGCGCGGCGTTGAAAAGATACTTTTTAATATAACCATAGCCTTGTCCGTGATTTTCGTCATCCTCTCCATCGTGCTAGTCAGGCTCAGTTCCGTCTGATAAGTTGACACGTTCATGATGCGGATTATCACGCTGACGACCGACTTTGGTACCAGCGACGGTTACGCCGCCAGTATGAAGGGCGTAATCCTCGGCATTAATCCACAGGCCCAGGTAATCGACCTCACCCATGCCATCGACCCACAGTCGGTCCGGGAGGCTTCATTTATCCTGCACACTACCTGGCATAGTTTCCACGAAGGCGCCATCCATGTAGCAGTTGTCGATCCCGGCGTCGGCAGCCACCGCAGGGCTGTCATTCTGAAAACACCGACCGCTTATTTTGTGTCGCCGGATAACGGCATACTGTCTTACATCCTGCACGAACTCGCCGGCAAGCAAACCGTCAGGGCTTTGATAGCCCCACAGGACATAAAGAAAAGGCCGCTGCCGGAGGGATGTGAAGCCGTCTCAATATCCAAACAGGAATACTGGCACCACCCTGTCAGCCCCACCTTTCACGGCCGCGATATCTTCGCACCTGTAGCCGCTCACCTATCATTGGACATCCCGCTGACCGAGTTCGGCGAGAAAATCGACAGTCTTTACACGTTTCCCGTGCCTGAACCTTTCCCTGACACCATGGGCGATATGATAGGCTGCATCATACACATCGACAGGTTCGGCAACCTGGTCACCAATTTCAAGAAGGAAGACGTCCCGGCTAAAGGCGCCGCGGTTGAGATCATGAACCAGCGCATCAGTGGTATGAGCCAGTATTATGCCCAGGGCAGCGGGCTGCTGGCCGTAATCGGCAGCAGCGGTTACCTGGAAGTATCCATCCGGGACGGCAGCGCCGCCCAGGTATTGGGCGCACGCGTGGGTGATGCGATTAAATTGTTAAATCCGCCGCACCCGTTGATCAGCGCGTAACTTTCCAGACTGTTCCTTTGGGCGTGTCTTCGATACCGATTCCCATCCCGGTCAGTTCATCACGTATTTCATCCGCTTTCTCCCACTCCCTGGCCTTGCGAAGTTCATTGCGTTTAACGATTAAGGATTCTATCTTTGCCTCTTCTTCCTGTGACAGCTTTTTAGCTTCTTGAAGTGTAAAGCCGAGTACACCGGATAGATCCCTGAGCATATTCTGGGCTTTGTTTACATCCATGCCCTTCTCAACACCGCGGTTGATCTCGCGTACCAGGTCGAAGATAGCCGCCAACGCCTGCGGAGCATTGAAATCGTCATCCATAGCCTCGATGAAACGCGCTTTAAATGGTTCAGGATCGACTGCTTCACCGCCCGGTTTACCTTCCGCTTTGAGCACCTGCCGTAGTCGTTCGATGCCGTTCTCGGCGGCGTCCAGCGCCTCCAGGCTATAGCGCAACGGCATACGGTAATACGAACTCATGATAAACATACGTATGGCGTCGGAGCTGTTGCGCTCCAGCGCCTGCTTGATAGTGACCAAATTGCCCAGCGACTTGCTCATCTTATCCGACCCGAGCTGTAAAAATCCGTTGTGCATCCAAATGCGGACGAAGGGCTCCACACCGGTGTAGCATTCCGATTGTGCAATCTCGTTCTCGTGGTGAGGGAAAATGAGGTCCTGCCCGCCACCGTGGATATCCAGAGTTTTCCCGAGATGCTGGATAGACATGGCCGTGCATTCGATGTGCCAACCCGGCCGGCCTTCTCCCCAGGGACTGGGCCAGGAAGGCTCACCCGGCTTGGCCGCTTTCCATAGTGCAAAGTCCAGCGGGTCTTCCTTGTCCTCGGTCAGCATGGTGACCTTATTGCGCATCTCCTCCGGACTCTGGTGCGTCAGCCGGCCGTAGCGAGGATAGCTCTTGACGCGGAAATAGACGCTGCCGTCTGCGGCCCGGTAAGCATGACCCTTATCCATCAGACCCCGGATAACCTCATGCATATTGGCGATGCTTTCAGTGGCCCTGGGATAGACGGTCGCGCGCTTGACATTCAATGCATCAATATCGGCGAAGAACTCAGCGATATATTTCTCCACCAGGGCTTTCCAGGGCACACCGCGCTCATTGGCACGGTTGATGATCTTATCATCGATGTCGGTGAAGTTCTGGACGTACTTGACCTTATAGCCGCGGTATTCCAGATAGCGGCGTATGACATCGAATGTAACATAGCTGAGCGCATGGCCGAAATGATAGACGTCATACACGGTCACGCCGCAGACGTACATCTTCACTTCGTTGTCAACGGGCACGAACTCTTCCTTCTGCCCGGAGAGAGTGTTGAATATTTTCATCGGGTACCTCGTATGTAAGTTTATTCCTCGAGCAGCGCAACGGCGTAGGCCGCCATACCTTCGCCTTTGCCGGCAAAGCCAAGCCCGTCCGTGGTGGTGGCCTTGACCATCACCTTCTCACGCTCGATGCGCAGGGCTCGGCTGATATTAACGATCATGTCATCCATAAACGGCGCTATTTTCGGCGCCTGGGCAATCAGTGTGCTGTCGATGTTCTTCACCGCGTAACCTTGTGTTGCGATCAACCGCCCCACGTGCTCCAGCAGATGGATGCTGGACGCGTCCTTGTAACGGGGATCGCCGGTTGGGAACTGGTGGCCGATGTCCTTAAGCCCGGCTGCGCCCAATAGTGCGTCCATAATGGCATGCGCCAGTACATCGGCGTCGCTGTACCCCGACAGCCCTTTTTCAAATGGGATTTTCACTCCCCCGATGACCAGGTCCCTGCCCGCTTTAAGCGTGTGCACATCGTAGCCGATACCTATTCTCATATTATCACCTGCCCCCTGCTATTAACTCCGCCAGCCGGAGGTCTTCCGGCGTGGTCACCTTGATATTATTGTAGTCCCCCGTGTACATCTTTACTTTAAGCCCGGCTCTTTCCACAAGGGCGGCGTCGTCGGTAACCTCGTCTTTAATCTCCGAGTAGGCCTGTTGTATTATCTCAAATCTGAAGACCTGCGGCGTTTGCACCATCCGCAGAAGGCTCCTATCCAGGGTATATGTGACACATTCACTGCCGTCCGACTGCTTGATAGTGTCCTTTACAGGCACGGCCGCTATCGCTGCTCCCGTTTCCCGTGCTGCGGCCAGCCCTTCTTCAATTAACCTGTCGGTCAAGAAAGGGCGGGAGCCGTCCTGTATCAACACCCACCGGCATTCCCCGGCATAACTCAGACCGTTCCTCACCGAGTCCTGCCGCAATTCACCTCCTTCGCAGATCTTCTTCACCTTAGTCCACCCGTGATCCGCCACCAGCTTCTCTCCCTCCGCCATATTATTCTTATGTAAAACTACCACTATTTCATCAATGGACTTGTTCTTCTGCAGCACATCCACCGGCCAGGCAATGAGCGGTTTATCCAGCAGTTTGAGCATGGTCTTGTCGGCGCCCATGCGCCGGCCCGAACCCGCTCCT
>CAZABI010000107.1:0-4821 GCA_964483235.1 uncultured Dehalococcoidales bacterium
GTAACCACCGAGCATGCCACGCCAACGTTCATTTTCCAGCGCCAGGCCGAGGCTGTCGGCGGATTCGACAGCTGGGACAGGTTGCCACATTTAGCGATGCCGGTTATGATCATCACCGGCACGGCAGACAGGATAATTCCCTACAAGAACAGCGACATGTTGAGAGAGAGGATACCGAATTCTGAGTTAACCTTGCTTCAGGATAAGAGGCATTTCTTCTTCGTGGAGGCTGCCGATTCCACGAAGGCCTTCATTAACGGTTTCATCAAGCGTAAGGCCAAAAAGCCTGACTAAAAGACAACTTAGAAACTGTTAACCGCTTCCAGTTTTTTATAAGGATAGATCTGCTCGGCCTTGGGCGGCATAGGGCTGTATACATAGTCCACGTCGATGCTGCCGCACTCGACGCCGCCGATGCCGCTGAGACCCTTATAGACACCCCGCAGCAGCACCGTCTGCATTTCAAACGACATACAGAAGAAAGCGACTTGGGCTCCGGCCGGTATTGCTTTCAAATCCTCTGTATACACGGAAGAGGCGAAAATGACGCGGCCAGTGCCTGCAGACTGGGCCTGGATGACGGGTATGATGACGGGGTAGCCGTCCCTGTCCACGTAAGCCAGGAACTTCAGGTTATCCATCTTGTCTATAAGTTTGCGTGTGAAGAGATTAAGCACATCCTTGCCGCCCTTGCCAGCCAATGTTTTAGCGATCATGGTCTTGATGGCCGCTTGTATAACGGCGCCCATAGGCAGGGCCTGCTTACCGGACTGCTCCACCAGGTCCATGTAATAGACGGTGTGGATACCGAAGTAGGCGTTGTAGCGGAACATGGGTGTATTGTTCAGCAGGTCGTATTCTTTGCCGCTCCTGGTAGTTTCAGTGAAGGAGGACTTGCCGCGCCAGACGTTCTTATCCAGCGTGAGGATAAGCCAGCCGGTCTTGGGATTTTTCCGTATATAGGCCTTGCTCAGGCCTTCGGCAAACTGACCCCAGAACATCTGCGTGGGCGAACTGGCCTGCAGCGTAGAAATGAGCGTCAGGTGCGGGAGACCTTCATCGTTGACCGTTGCCAGCAGACCGATCTTAAGCTCCGGTTCGAAGCTCTTGAGGTCTGATTCCGAGAATGTTTTCTGCATGGTTGGCCTCCTTGAGAATTAACTTTCCACTTTAGTCGCACCCGTAGCAAAGACGATTTCCGGATTTACACCGGAGTTTTTACCAGCCCGTTCAAGCTCAGTAAGCTCAGCTTTGCTTAACAGTGGATGGTCCTTATATTTCCATTCCAGTCCCAGCCGGCGGTACTTATCACGGCAGAGATTGTTAAAGGAGCACAGCTCCCAGCGCCGCACCGTATCTTCGACATTGGTGTGAATGAACTGACCCACGCGGTACACCGTGTCTACATTGGCAGTAGCACCCGGTATCAGCGGTGTGCGTATCCAGAGCTGCTTGCCCGGGTGTGCGGACAGGTAGCCGTGTATGAAAAGTAAGTTATCCAGTATCACGCGGTTATCCTGCCCGGTGAACTGCTTATGTCTTTGCGGGTCGATTTCTTTGAGATCAAACAATATCATGTCCGTGTAAGGCAAGGCTTTCTCCAGCGTGGATTTGGAGCAGAGCCCGCAGGTGTCCACGGCTGTATGGACGCCGCTCTCTTTCATCCTGCGCAGTACACTCGTTGCGAAGTCGGGCTGCATCAGCGGTTCACCGCCGGACAGCGTGATACCTCCGCCTGAGTTATCGTAGTAAACCTTGTCCTTGAGCAGCTCGGCTACCAGGTCTTTCAGCGTTATCTCTTTGCCCAGCATCTCCATAGCCCGCGCCGGGCATTCCTCGGCACATAATCCGCAGGCCTTACACAAGGCACGGTCACGCTCGATACCATCTTTAGTTTTAGTCAGCACTTTGTCAGGGCAGGTCTTGACGCAGATAAGGCAGCCGATGCAGCGTGTTTCCAGCCAGTGCACCTGGGGCCTGGTTGAGATGCTCTCGGGGTTGTGGCACCACTCGCAGCTCAACGGGCAGCCCTTAAAGAATACCGTGGTGCGTATACCGGGGCCATCCTCGGTGGAGAGCCGTTGAGTGTGTAAAATAAGCCCGCTGTCCGCGCGGCTCAGCTCGTGCACGGCTTCGGCAGGTGAGGTGGAAGGCCTGGCCTCTATTACCATATGTTCTGCTTTCTACATGCGGTGGCTTTCGCGGGCGATGATCTCGTTCTGAAGCTCGCGGCCAATGGAGGTGAAGTAGGCGTTGTAGCCGGTCACGCGCACGATCAAATGGCGGTAGGCGTCAGGGTTGTTCTGTGCTTCTCGCAGCATATCGGCATCGATCATGTTGATTTGTAGCGCGCTTCCACCATTCTCGGCATAGCTGCGCAGGAAGGCCTTGAACTTGGCCTTGTGCTCCGGGTCGCGCAGCAATGATGGATTGAAGGTCATGGTATGGCTGGCGCCATTGGGCAGCATGTTGACATAGCCGGCGAAGTCGCCCTCCCCCGCCTTGTCCCTGCCGCCAAGGGCCTTGCCCACGGAGTTAACGTTGGCGGTGGGGCCGCTGATGTCCGCGCCGTCGCAGGGGCAGATGGCGTTAGAGAGGAACTTGCCCTTGGTGCGGCCGTCAGGGCTGGCGGGTAGGATATAGCCGTCTCCCACCCAGTAGTTCCAGGAGAGCATACCGGGGCGGTATAGTTTGCCGGTGGACGGGCTCTTATATTTCCAGGTCTCCTCCGTCCACAGCTCCATCACCTGCGTAGCCAGGGCATCAGCCTCATCCTCATCACGGCCGTACTTGGGGGCTTTATTTATGGCCTTGGCCTGCAGCACCTCGTGGCCTTTCCAGTTGTCCTTGAGTGCCTGGATCAACTCCGCCATGGTGCATTCCTTCTTATCAAAGACCAGGTATTTGACGGCCAGCAGCGAGTCCACGGTCGTGGCGAAGGTCACGGCCTCGATGGTGACGAGGTTGATCTCAGGGCCGCCCTCATTGATGTCAATGGCCTTGTCAGCGCAGCCCTTAACCATGCACGACAGGTAGGGCGTGCGGATGAATTCAGCCCTGATGGCGTCAGTCCAGTTGTAGAGGTCGGCTGCTCGTTTGATGATAGCCCTGGTCTGGACCATGTAGGCGTTCCAGAACTCGTCGAATGTTTTAAATTTAGCGGCATCACCGGTTGCTGCGCCCCAGCGCACAGGCTTCTCCAGCTTGCCGGTCATGGGGTCGGTCCAGGGTATTAAGTCATAGCCATCGTTCAGTGTGTGCTCAACCGCCTTGAGCAGGTTGAGGTTGATATCAACGGTGCCGGAGCGGTCGTTGCCACACATGGTATTCTCCAGGCAGCCGACCGGCGCATAATCAAACACGTTATCGGCATTGATAAGTTTTTCCAGCCCGGTCTTCTTGGCCTCGCGCAGCATGCCGGCGATGGAGCGTTCGTCAAAATTGAGCAGAAAAGGTGAGCCCTGGCTGGAGGCAACCATGTCCACAATCCTGTCCATCATTTTATCCGGGATCTTACGGTGCAGGCGGACGTTAGGCTTGGGCTCAAGCAGGGGGGATAGTTCATCGATGACGTCCAGCATGGCGTCGGTGAGGTCGTTACTCATATCCTCGCCGCCTTTGCCCATGCCGGAAAGGGTGATGAGCTGGCCGAAGCCGGCGGTGATGCCCTGGTTGCCGCCGGTACGGATCATGGCGTCGTAAGCGTAGTTGCAATGTATCCAGAAGCACTTCAGTATCTCTTTACCGAACTCGCGGTCCATGCCTTCGTCCAGCGACTTTTTCCAAAAGGGATAAAGGTACTGGTCGGCGCGGCCGAAGGAAACGCCCGGGCCGGGGTAGTTCTCCTCGCTCATAACGAGCATGTGGGTCAACCACAATGACTGTATGGCCTCCCAGAAATTCCGCGCCGGTTCCCAGGGCACGTGTTTAAGCATCTCCGCCATTTTAAGCAATTCCGCCTTGCGGGCAGAGTCATTTTCCCTGGCGGCCAGGTCTTCGCAAACCTTGCTATATTCAAAGGCCACATCGCGGGCCATGGTAGCAGCTACCAGCATACCGCGGATCTGGCCACCTTTTTTGCCGTCGTACTCCTTTTGTGAGAGCGTGGCCAGTCGCTGTTGGAGTTCCTCGTGTATACCCTTCCATCCCTCGCGCAGGATACGGTCATAGCCGGGGATAAGGTGGCCGCTGGTGACGCCGGCATTGCCATAGCCGTGGTTATGGAACCAGAGGATGGCCTTGCGGGCACCCTTATCGCCGTATAGGGCCTTCTCATATTTTTTAGTTTCTTTCTCGGTCAGGCACCTGGAAGTCTGCACGTTAAAACGCCCGCCGGCAATCAGGTCGCCGGGCAGTACTTCATGCGGAAGATAACCGGTCATGACCTCCTTGGTGAACCAGGCCAGGCGCTCGGGCAGCGACCATTTCCAGAAATCTTCGGGCAGTTCGACTTTGTGCGAAGCCTGCTTAAAGGCGCCGGTGAAGGTGGGGAAGAAGGTATAGGTCTCCGGGACGATATAGTAGTTTTGCTCCTGGTACTGTATGTCCCAGGGTGTGCCGTTGGTGAACCCGACAAACTCATTATTAAATTTCCGGTTATTGCCCTGGAAGTAATAATCCCGCAGCCACTTGATACGGGGCGACAGGTTCTTCGGCTCCTTGATGTTGTACTTTGGCGTTCCGCAGCTCTGGGTGGTCATAATCTTACCCTCCTATTGGGTCAATGTTCCGTTTAAAGTAAATTCACATTCGTGGGATTAATTGAGGTCTAACAGTAATTTTAAGTTATCCGCAGGTTTTGTCAACCACTTTTATCACACT
>CAZABI010000108.1:0-4819 GCA_964483235.1 uncultured Dehalococcoidales bacterium
CGCCAGCAGTCAAGGGCGCCTGATACCCTCGCCTCCTATCTCGATACACATTTACGTGAGGAGATCAGGCAGGAAGGCCTGCTGCGTAATGTGCCGCCATTTATGCGGTTCATGTCCATTGCCGGTCAGCTTAACGGGCAGGTTATTAACATGACGAATATATCCCGGGACGCTGGTGTAGCCCGCAATACGGTGGATTCTTACTTCTCGATCATCACTGACACGCTTCTTGGGCATTTCCTACCGGCCTGGCGTGCAGGATTGAAGGTACGTGAATCGGCGCACCCCAAGTTCTATTGGTTCGACCCGGGTGTCGCCCGGGCAGCGGCGGGATGGCTGCGCGATCCGGTTGATCGCTCATGGGAAGGATTTTCGCTAGAAACACTTGTTTACCACGAATTGCGTGTCTACAACGAGGTGAGCCGCAAGTTTCGGCCACTATATTATTATCGTACTCCGGCCGGCGTAGAAATTGATTTCATCATCGAAACATCGCGTCGCACTTCCAGTTCACCCCCACACGTTATTGCCATAGAGGTAAAACGTGCCGACAGATGGGACCGCTCATGGGAAAAGCCGCTTCTTTCACTGGTATCAGCGAAAGGAGTAAAAGTAGATAAATTAATAGGTGTATACACAGGGGAGCGCTCTTACAAGTTCGGTGCAGTGGAGGTATTGCCGGCTGAGAAATTTTTTGAGGCTCTGCAGAAGGGAGAAATTTATTAATTGTTAAAGCTAAGGAAAGTAATTTTCAGTTTCTGCGAGCGAATGTAGCTTTATCCGCGATAAATTTTTTCATTATGCCAGCGCAGGTATTCTATTGATGGATGATTTAGTGGGTTGTAAGGTAACCTGACTGAAGTGCCATCGAGCTTATAGTAGTCTCTTCCGTTTTCAAATTCTTCCCTTATTCTTCGGCTAACCTCCAATTTCATTGTTGGGTTGATAGTCATGTATCCTTTATCAAATAATGCATGCAGATCTCGTCGCATAAGGATTCCATTTTTAACCTCGTGCTGTCCCATCTCTGAAACAGGTTTAATATGCGCGGCATCAAGAGCAGGAAGGGTCCTTTCATTGGTGATTGAACACTTACGATCATAAGCATCAGTGACTAATATGCGAAATGATCCCTGCCCAAGACGAGGCGTAATGACAATTGGCGTACCATAAAGCGGGCTTTCCTCTTTAACCAATTGAATATTTGATGCCTCTGTCATAGCGGATTGTAATTTTAACCAGAGTGAAAATCCTGTCCCAGTCGATAGGTCATAAGTTCGACCCTGCACAATATTGCCTTCCCAATCTGACGGAACAGCTATCCATTTGTTTCGCGCAATGAAAAATGGTTGTTCGACTAGAATACAGCCAATCGAATAATCTGTTATATTATCAATTTCAGTGCGACGTAACTTTCCAACCCGGTTCCTCATTTCAGCATAAGTACCGGCTCCATTTAATTCTTGAAATGATTCCCACGCCAAGCTAATTGGAACAAATACCCAGCGCGCAAAAACACCACCCCCAACGATATAATTGGATCCGCGGAGTTTAAATAAGAATAATTCCCCGGGATCGATTGCAGAAAATCTACGTTTGTCAGACGGTCGCCAGAAATTCACTTCAGCTAAATCATGGATTTCGCTTAAAAATTGATACCAATCCGGATCAGTCACCGCCACATATGCACGCATCTACCTTTACCCCCATTCACCACTTCTTCTATCTACCCGCTATCTTCTCCTTCACCTTCTCGAATTCTTCTTCGGTCAGCTTGTATTTGCTGAACGGCAGGAAGCTCAGCAGTATCATTACCGCCGGGAAAAGGCAGAAAATAACACGTACTCCTACGTTCAGGCTCTCGGGCTGGACGCCCTCTGTTACAAAGCCTGAAAGCGCCAAAGCAAAGCCAACGATGGCCGGTCCCACTGCGTAGGCTATCTTCTGCCCGGCAGACCACATACCTGAGAAGACGCCTTCGCGCCGCAGGCCGGACTGCATCTGGTCGTACTCAATCGTGTCAGGCAGCATGGAAAAGGGGAAAAGCTGGAAGCTGGAAAAACCTATCCCGGCCATAAAAACCAGTGCGTAGAATAGCCATAGCTGTGATGCGCTGACAAAGAACATCGCTGCCATCATCACTGTGAAGATGGCCAGCCCGATGTAGTACGATTTAATCTTGCCCAGACGCTTGCCTACCGCCAACCACACCGGTATAAATAGCACGCCTGTTATCATGAAAATAGGGAAGGCCACGTTCATGGCGGTCTCCGGCAGGGCCATGGCGTATTTCACGTAGTAGATAAATCCGGCCATCATCACACCGATGGCCAGCGCCTGCAGGAAATAGCTCGACATCAACATTACAAAGGGATAGTTTTTAGCCGCAACCCGGACCTGGTCCTTAATGGGCGGCATCTCTTTCTGCGGGGGCAGGCTGGGCGCCCTGCGGGTGCCGAAAAAGCACACCAGGCACGAAATGACTATGGCCACGCCAAAGATTGCACCCATTGACCTGAAGCCGGCTGCGCCTCCTCCACCGGCATCCACCAGCACCATGGCCAAACCCCCGGCTATCAAGGCGCCGATGGAAGCAAAGCTCATGCGAAATGACGTAATGGATAACCTCTCGTTATAATCACCGGACATCTCCGGCACCATGCTGGCATACGGCACATTAACTACCGTGAAAGCAGTACAGCCCAGAGCGAACAGCAGCGATACCTGCAGCGCATTGGCAAATTCCGTCTGAAAACCGGGTGCGAGAAAGAGGACGAAAAAACAGATACCAAAGGGCACGGCTCCGTATAACAGGTAAACACGTCTTCTGCCGAATCGCGAGCGGGTAACATCAGATATAGCGCCCATAAGTGGATCGGAAATAACGTCCCACAGCTTGGGAAACAGCAGCATGGTGCCCGCCAGCGCGGGATTGACTCCCAGCACATTGGTCAGGAAGAACAACAGGTACATCCCCGTCGTTACAATGAAAATGTTATTGGAGATATCCCCGATGCCGTAGCTTAGCTTGATCCCGAGTGGGAGTTTCCTTGTCTTCTCCGGTCCCGCGCCGGCCGCTGTCTGCTTTTCTGCTTCAGTCCCCATATGCCCCCCTTTACCGTCACTGCTTAATTTCTATGCATTGTATCATTTATTCGGCCGGTTTTGTCCCCTTCCTATGGCCTGATGTCCTGCTTATTACTTGTATTTTTCAGAAGCATCGAAAAAGGCCCGCCAGAATGGATCGACAATGGGATGCAGCAGTTCCTTTTCTTTGCCGCCCTCAACGAGTTTCATGCCTTTCCCGGCGTCGGTAAGCTCGCCGACTATCGAAGCGCGGATACCTTTCTCCGTCAGCCTGCGCACAACTTCATCAGCCTTATGAGCGCGGCAGGATATGATAAGCGTGCCCTCGCTGATTGAAGCATAGGGATCGATATCGAATAATCGGCATATCTCGGGCACGCATTCTTCGACTACTATCTTCTCCTTTTCCACCCTCACTCCCAGGCCGGCAGCCTGCGCCAGTTCATACAGACCACCCCAGATACCGCATTCCGTAGCATCGTGCATGGCCGTTACACCGTTTTCTCTTACCCCAACTGTGATAGCCGCCATGGCATCTTCGACCACGGACATTTTATAAAATATGCCTTCAGCTTTTTTAGCGAACTCCTGGCCGAATTTCTCTTCCATCAGCGCGGTAAACATGGTTGCGAAGATGCCGCAAGCCTCGATAGCCGGCCCCTTGCTGATGATGATCTTATCTCCGGCCCTGGCAAAGCGCGGGGTGACGTACTCATTCAGTTCACCCACGCCAACCAGTGTAGCCCCACCAACCATGGGATAATGGCAGTTCTCATAGCGGGCGGTATGTCCGGTTATCACATTAATCCCCATAATGTCACACTGCTGATGAATGACCGTCCAGGTTACTTCAAGCTGTTTTTTAGTCATGTCCATCGGCAGATTCATATCGATGCACAAGAATTTCGGTTTTAATCCGCTGGTGACGGAATCGGAGGCGATGATATGTATGGCAAACCAGGCTGCCCTTTCCCATCCGTACTGCGGAACAATGAAGACCGGGTCGCAGGTAAAAGAGACCGCTTTACCTCCTATTTCGACTATCCCGACATCCACACCGTGCTGCGGGCCGACAATTACCTTGTCGCTCTTGCTTCCCAGACGCGGGAAGATTAATTCACTGAAAACCTGGGGTGAGATTTTTCCGATTTCCGGCATTTCAGAATCCATATGCAACACTCCTCATTTTTATACACGCAATTAGGGGGTGACGTGAAATAAAGCTGAAATACTGTAAGATGGAGATTCCATCAGCAAGGCGGCTGCTAAAAGAAAAACCAGAAGCTACTTTGCCCCTGGTTCCGGCCTGTTACTTCCCTACGCTCGCATTACCGAGATCAGGTTTTAAGGGTCGTCTCTTTCAGGACTCTCAGCCTTACAGCTCCCCCAGCAGCTATTCAATTAATATCATTTTATCAGTATTGAGAATCTGATATCAACATCCAATCGGTCTTTATTTTGTCCCCCTCCTGCTTAATCGGTATAATAGTCTGCTAACTGAACCAATGGAAGGCATTGCATGACGGCTAACATCATCAGCGGACTGGAAGTATCCGCCTCCATCCGCGAGGAACTGAAAGCCCGCATTACCAGGCTCGTGGAACGCGGCAAACACCCCGTGCTCGAGGTGTTGCTGGTCGGCGATGATCCAGCATCGGTATCATACGTAAAGGGCAAGGAGAAGGCCGCCGGTGAAGTGGGCATTCATGAGAATACCATCCGCCTGCAGGAA
>CAZABI010000109.1:0-4804 GCA_964483235.1 uncultured Dehalococcoidales bacterium
TCCGGGTCTTTTTCCCAGGGAAAGGTACCACCGCACATCAGTACCTGCGAATAGGGGAAAATAGTATAGAAAGCCCAGGCGCACATTCTGTGCGGACACATACCGGATATCATGAACTCGTCCCCTACTTTATGCCCGGCCTCGCATGTACCCTTCTGAGAAATCACCCTGGCCAGAATCCTTTTAGCCTTGTAGTCTTCCATTTATTATTCCTGCCCTGTTATATTACTGATAAGAATAGCAGTCCTTTAAAATGAAAGTCCACCGGCTTCCCCGCATTTCTGTGGGAAACCGGTGAACCGAGTGATTATCTTGAATAAGGAATTTACTTTATTTCAGCTTTGGCGCCGGCGTCTTCCAGCTTCTTCTTGACGTTGGCAGCTTCTTCCTTGTTGACGCCCTCTTTCACAGGTTTGGGAGCACCCTCAACCAGGTCTTTGGCTTCCTTAAGACCAAGCGTGGTAACTTCTCGCACAGCCTTAATTACGGCGATCTTGTTCTCGCCAATTTCCTTGAGAATCACTGTGAACTCGCTCTGCTCGTCAGCAGCGGCGGCGGCAGCAGCGCCACCGGCAGCAGGTCCAGCTGCAACGGCCATCGGTACAGCCGCGCTCACGCCGAATTTGGTTTCAATAGCCTTCACCAGATCTGCAAGCTCAAGTACGGTCATTTTCTCTATTGCCGCTAAGATTTCTTCTGTGGTCATTATGGTTTCCTCCAATAATTATTTTCTAAAAACAAATCATTAATTAGCTTTTTTTTGAAAAACAAATCAGCTTCAGCCAGCTTCCAATTGTTTGGCCCTGGCCTGCAAAGCGACGGCCAGTCCACGTAACGGTGCGCTCAGGACAAAATGGAGCGCGTATACCGACGCCTTCAGGCTGCCCATCAGTTGCGCGATAAGCACTTCCTTAGGCGGCGTGGCGGCCAGGCTGGCGATGTCAGCGCTGCTCAGAATCCTGTCTCCCAGAATACCGCCCTTTATTTTCAAAACTGAACTGGTGGCCTTGATATGGTCGGCCAATATTTTGGCTGGTTTAACCGGGTCGTCGTACGACAGGGCAATGGCAAGAGGCCCGCTGAAAAACTGGTCCAGGTCCTTTTTCCCGGCCTTCTCGGCTGCAAAGCGCGCCAGGGTATTTTTAATCACCCGGTAGTCAACGCCCTGCATGTGCAGTTGCTTGCGTAGCTGCACCATTTCCTTGGCAGTCATGCCCCGGTAGTCCGTGGTAATGGCAACGGCGCATTTCGACAGGTTGCCTGCGAGTTCACTGATGATCTCTTCTTTTTTCTCGCGTATCATATTCATTCTCCAATAAAAAATTAATCCCCGTGCCGTTGCACGAGGATATATTGAATTGCTGATTTATCAGCAGCTTTCAATTACCTCGGCAGGCTGAATATTAAGCCCTGCGGCGCCTGCTTTCAACGGCACTGAAAATATATTCTGTTGTCAGGCCGCGCCCACGGCCTGGTCCAGCATGTTTTTTACATCGAGCTTGAAACCGGGGCCCATGGAAGTCGAAATGGAAGCGGTTTTAATGTATTGCCCCTTGGCTCCGCTGGGTTTAGCCCTGGCAATGGCCTCGATAATGGCCATCAGGTTCTCGTAAAGTTTCTGGTCGTCAAAGCTTTTTTTACCGATGGGCACGTGAATGATGGCGGTCCTATCGAGACGGAACTCCACGCGGCCTTTACGTACTTCGGAGATAGCGCGAGGCAGATCGGCGGGGGGTACAACAGTGCCAGCTTTAGGATTGGGCATCAAGCCACGGCGTCCCAGTATCTTGCCCAGCTTACCTACTTTACCCATCATATCCGGTGTGGCGATGCTGACATCAAAATCCAGCCAGCCTCCCTCGACTTTCTTAACCATATCATCAGCACCTACATAGTCAGCCTGAGCTTCAGTGGCTAACCTTATGCCCTCACCCTGCGCAAAAACAAGCACCCTTACCTGTTTTCCCAGGCCGTGAGGAAGAAGCGCTGTTCCCCTCACCTGCTGGTCGGCAGCGCGCGGGTCAACACCCATCCGGAGGTGCAGTTCAACAGTCTCATCGAACTTGGCATAAGCCGCTTTCTTGGCTATGCTTACAGCCTCTTTAGGGTCATATATCTTACCGTGTTCTACCAGTTTAGTCGCTTCAGTGAATTTCTTACCGTGAATAGCCATTTGAATTTACTCCACTATTTGAATGCCCATGCTGCGAGCTGTGCCCTCTATGATACGGGCAGCTCCCTTTACATCCAGGGAATTCAAGTCTTTCATCTTTGTCTTAGCGATTTCATTAATCTTAGCGCGAGGTATGTCTCCGGCTGATTCTGAGCCCGACTTACCGCTGCCCTTCTCAATATTCATAGCTTTCTTTAAAAGGTCCGATGCAGGCGGCGTCTTGGTAATAAAGGTAAAAGACCTGTCCTCGAAAACGGTAATTTCCACCGGTACGATGGAACCTTCAAAGGACTTGGTACGGTCGTTGTAATCCTTGCAGAAGCCCATGATATTCACGCCGTGCTGGCCTAAGGCCGGGCCGACCGGCGGAGCAGGGGTTGCTTTACCGGCCTGGATTTGCAGTTTTACGATTGCTTTGACTTTCTTTGCCATTTACAGTTTCTCCACTTGCAAGAAGTCCAATTCCACGGAGGTTTCCCTGCCGAAGAGTGTGAGCAGGACTTTCACCTTGCCTTTGCTCATATTTATTTCATCTACGGTACCTATGAAATCCGTGAACGGACCATCCATTACACGAATGCTTTCGCCCTTTTTAAACCCTATTTTAACCTGGGCAACACCCTCGTCTTTCTGCCTGAGTATCTTGCTGGCCTCATTCTCTTCCAGGGGCGTTGCATCTTTGCCATTTCCGACAAAGCCGGTTACACCGGGCGTCTCCCTGACAACCTTCCAGCTATCATGGTCCATCGCCATCTGGACAAGCATGTAGCCAGGAAACATCTTTTTTTCCACGGTCCTGCGCTGACCGGATCTTATTTCAATTTCGTTCTCTTTAGGTATCTCTACCCTGAGAATCTTATTGCCCGCATCCATGGACTTGATGCGCTGCAAAAGCTTATTGCGCACTTTTTCTTCATGCCCGACGTAGGTGTGTATGATATACCACCTTTCGGTGCCGACAGCCGTCACCCTACTTCCCACCTAACAATACTTTGGCCACGAGTTCGGAAAACCCATAGTCAATTGCGCCCAGTGCAGCGCCCATGACGGCACATAAAGCGATTACAATTAAAGTCAGACGAACCGTTTCCTGCCTGGTAGGCCACACGACCTTTCTTAATTCGCCGAACACATCGGCAAAGAACATGAAGCGGCGCTTTTTAGATTGTGCTGCCTGAGGCTGGCTTTTCTTAGCCGTCGCTACCGCCTGGCTTTTTTTATCCCGGGATGCCCTGTCCTTTTTAGGCTGAACAACATCCTTCTCTGGTTTTGTGTCCAACTTATTATTTAGTCTCCTTATGCGGCTTGTGACTGCGGCAGCGCGGGCAATATTTGCTTAATTCCAGGCGCTGGGCGTCGTTTTTTTTGTTTTTAGACGTAGTGTAATTTCTCTCCTGGCAGACAGTGCAAGCCAGGTAAATTACACCACGCGCATCACCTTTCTTAGCCATTTTTTATCCAAGAATCTTAGTAATAACGCCGGAACCGACGGTCTTGCCGCCCTCGCGGATAGCGAAGCGCTCGCCCTGCTCGATCGCGACAGGGTAAATGAGCTTGATGGTCATGACAACATTGTCGCCGGGCATGACCATTTCAACACCCTGGGGTAGCTCAGCCGAGCCAGTAATATCCAATGTGCGGATAAAGAACTGGGGCT
Organism: uncultured Dehalococcoidales bacterium; assembly: GCA_964483235.1. Lineage (GTDB taxonomy): Bacteria > Chloroflexota > Dehalococcoidia > GIF9 > UBA5629 > CAZABI01. Next base: position 3,831 of record CAZABI010000109.1, read on the forward strand.
TATAGCCGTTGAAAAATGGCGTATGACGGCCACCCTCCTCCTTGGTTAAAACATAGACCTGACCTTCAAAGTGGGTCTGGGGTTTGATAGTGTTCGGCTTGGCCAGCACCTGGCCGCGCTCGACATCCTCACGCTCGATACCGCGGATGAGGCAGCCAACGGCGTCACCGGCTTCACCCTGGTCGAGTGTTTTGTGGAACATCTCCACGCCGGTCACCACGGTCTTCTTGGTTTCCTTGATACCGACTATCTCTACTTCGTCACCGGTTTTAACCATACCGCGCTCGATCCTGCCGGTCACCACAGTGCCGCGTCCTTTGATGCCAAAGACGTCCTCAATCGGCATCAGGAACGGCTTATCTAAAGGTCTCTTGGGCATAGGAATATAGCTGTCAACAGCATCCATTAACTTCAGGACGGGGCCGCACCATTTGCAATCCGTTTTGCCGCAGCCGCACTCCAATGCTTTGAGAGCGCTGACGCGTATAATGGGAATGTCATCTCCGGGGAAGTTCTGCTTCGTCAAAAGGTCGCGTAACTCCATCTCGACGAGCTCAAGCAGTTCCTCATCTTCCATGGCGTCCACTTTATTGAGGGCAACCACCATGGCCGGCACTTCCACCTGCCTGGCCAGCAGGATGTGCTCGCGGGTCTGCGGCATGGGGCCGTCAGGCGCGCTTACCACCAGGATAGCTCCGTCCATCTGCGCCGCGCCGGTGATCATGTTCTTGATGTAGTCGGCGTGGCCCGGGCAGTCGACGTGCGCATAGTGCCTGGTCTTGGTTTCATACTCAATGTGCGCAATGGCGATGGTCACGCCCCTGGCTTTTTCCTCGGGAGCGTTATCGATGCTGTCAAACGGCCTGAACTGCACATCACCGATGCCCTGCTTGGATAATATCAGTGTAATAGCAGCCGTCATAGTCGTCTTACCGTGATCGACCTGACCTATCGTGGCCACATTCAAATGCGGC
>CAZABI010000110.1:0-4748 GCA_964483235.1 uncultured Dehalococcoidales bacterium
ACTAACGATCATAATTTAATCTGATATGACCTGCGGGCTAAGAGAGGTATAAGATGAAGGACGAGCTTTTAACTATACAGGATGCGCTTAAATTCGCTATCCAGATGGAAGTCGACGGAAAACAATTCTATACCAGGGCCGGCCAAGAGAGTAATAATAAGCTGGGCAAAGAGCTATTCGCCTGGTTGGCCACCCAGGAAGACAGACATCGCGAGCGCTTCCAGGAGATCTTTGACTCGATAGCCACTCAAAAAAAATGGCCGGAGATAAGTGTGAAGCCGGACAAAGGCATCGAACCGTCTACTATTTTTTCACAGGCTGCGAAAGCATCTGCTTCCCATACAGGAGCTAATAAGGATGAGTTCGACGCCGTGGAAAAAGCTATGGATATGGAGATCAAATCGCGTGATTTCTACAAGCAACAATCTGCTAAAGCCACTTGGGATACACAGAGGAAATTTTTCGATTCGGTAGCTGTAGAGGAGCAGGGGCATTATCTTTACCTTGTTGATTATAAGGAGTATATCGCCGATCCGACGGGCTGGTTTACGCGCACAGAGCACCACCTGCTCGACGGCGCTTAACGCTCGAACTTAACTGGAGGATTAACATGGCAAACACCATGCTTGAGATTAAAAACCTGAGCGTTGAAGTGGAAGGTCGACCCATTCTTCATGATATTAATTTCACCATTAAGACCGGTGAGACGCATGTCCTCTTCGGTCCTAACGGCAACGGCAAGACCACTTTGCTTATGACTATAATGGGATCGCCTAAATATAAGGTCACCGGGGGCAGCATCATCTTCAAAGGACAGGATATCGTAAACATGCCGATTGATGAACGGGCCAGGCTTGGTATCGGGATGTCCATGCAGAGGCCGCCAGTTGTCCGCGGAGTCAAGACGCGTGATATGGTCAATGCCTGCGCGCGCGGCCGGGACAGTGCTGAGGAATTGGATTCAATCGTACGGTCCACCAACCTGAATGACCTTATCGAGAGGGATATCAATTACGGATTTTCGGGCGGAGAGATAAAACGCTCTGAGCTGGCGCAATTATTGGCACAGAAACCTGACCTGGTACTGCTGGACGAGCCTGAATCCGGTGTGGACCTGGTTAACATCGCTCTTATCGGTCATCTTATCAACGATTTGCTGCAGAAGAAGCATCCCATTCGTGATAGGCTTCGCAGCGGATTGATCATCACCCACACCGGCCACATACTTGAATACGTTGACGCCCGTACAGGCTATGTGCTGCTGGGCGGCACCATCATCTGCGAGGGCGATCCACACGAGATACTCAAGACAATCGTTAAAAAAGGCTACGGGGAGTGCCGCAAATGCGTGCAGTGAATGATAAAGAGAAACTGGATAAGGCCAGGGCAGCTGCCAATAAACAGGCACGCTTCGGAGAGGATATCAACCTGGCCAATTACGAAAATTCCACCGAGTCACTCCCCTACCAGGAAGACCTCTCCCGAATAAGTTCGGATGCCAGGCAACAGATGCTCCAGACCGGCGTAACGGTAGAAGACAACGCTAACCGTTCCGGCACTATCATCCAGATGGACCATTCGGTAATCCATAGTATATCCAAACAGGATGACATTGAGGTTATGTCAACAGCCAACGCACTGGAAAAACATGACTGGTTGGCCGGCTATCTGTGGAAGGCAGTCGCCGTGGATACTGACAAATTTACCGCGCATGTTGAAATTAATCCAGGCAATGGCTATTACATCCGAGCCCTGCCCGGGAGCAAGTCCTTATTCCCAATACAGGCCTGCCTTTATATTGGTAAAAAGAACCTTGCGCAGAGCGTTCACAACATCATCATTGCCGAGGAAGGGTCCGAGTTACACATTATCACAGGCTGTACGACTTCACCACGTGAGGAGCCTGCCCTGCACCTCGGCGTATCGGAATTTTATATCAAGAAAGGTGCCAAGGTCAGCTTCACTATGATCCATAACTGGACACCTGAGACTGCTGTCCGCCCTCGCACTGGTGTCATCGTTGAAGAGGATGGAGTTTTCCTGAGCAATTATGTCATCATGAAGCCGGTAAAAACTCTACAGACCAACCCTATTTGCAGATGCATTGGTAAAAATGCCATCGCCCGTTTTAACAGCGTAGTCGTCTCGCCTCCCGGATCCAACATGGACCTCGGCTCGCAGGTTATACTAAGCGGCGAAGGCTCCAGGACTGAAATAATCTCCCGGACGATAACCACAGGCGGCAACATCACAGCCCGGGGATATATTGAGGGTAATGCGCCGGATGTCAAGGGTCACCTTGAATGCCGCGGCCTCATTCTAAAGGGAGAAGGCCACATCCACGCCATACCGGAACTGAAAGGTAACCTGGCTGGCATCGACCTCTCTCATGAGGCAGCCGTCGGCAAAATTGCAGAGGAAGAAGTGCAATATCTAATGATGCGCGGTCTATCACGCGATGAAGCCACCGCCACCATTGTCCGCGGCTTCCTTCACGTAGATATCGAGGGATTGCCTGCGGAACTTAGCGAGCAGATAAGAAACGCTATTGAAACAGCAGAAAAGGATATGATGTAATAACGAGGGGGATGACGAAACATGAATTCTAAAGCACTCTACTCAATTAGTTATGGGTTGTACGTGGTATCATCCGCGAAAGGCGACAAGATCAACGGGCAAATAGCCAACACGGTTATGCAGATCTGCTCTGAACCTCAGGTCATTGCCGTAGTAATCAACCGGGGTAACCTCACACATGAGTACATATCCAGCAGTAAGGTGTTCACCGCATCCATTCTTTCGAAAGAGACTCCGTTGAATTTCATCGGCGGCTTCGGTTTCAAGAGCGGTCGCGATGTTGATAAATTCGCCGGTATCAATTATAAACTTGGCAGCACTAAGGCACCTGTGGTCCTGGATAACACACTGGCGTACCTTGAAATTCAGGTGATAAATCAGCTTGATATACATACACACACTATATTCGTGGGACAGCTCGTGGACGCCGATATAATAAAGGAAGGTGAGCCTATGACCTATGCCTACTACCAGCAGGTCAAACGGGGCACTACTCCCAAATCAGCCCCCAGTTATGTCCCTGATAAAAAGGAGGATAAAGTAAAAATGGACAAATACCAGTGCAGCGTTTGCGGTTACATCTACGACCCCGAAAAAGGTGATCCCGACGGTGGCATCAAACCCGGCACACGCTTTGAGGATATACCCGACGATTGGACCTGCCCGGTCTGCGGCGCAAGTAAAGACCAGTTTAAAAAGATTTAGAGGCTGATAATGAGCAAACTCGAAATCAAACCAGGTATCTACTCTGTTGGTGCTATCGACTGGGAAAGGCGCTTATTCGACGCGCTCATTCCAACGCCGGACGGAACGAGTTACAACTCTTACTTGGTCAAGGGAAGTGAAAAAACAGCGCTCATAGATACTGTCGACCCTGTTGTCGACTTCGTCCTAACTAAAAACCTGGATGATTTAAAGGTGGAGCAAATCGATTATATTGTCTGTAATCACGCCGAGCAGGACCATTCAGGAGCCTTACCACTGATACTCGAGATCTATCGCGACGCCAAAGTAGTATGCACTCCCAGGTGTAAGGGTATGTTGATAGACCTCCTGCACCTTGATGAAGACGTATTTATTACGGTCAACGACAATGAGACACTCTCGCTGGGCAACCGCACCTTTGAATTTATCTACACTCCCTGGGTACATTGGCCGGAAACCATGGTAACTTATCTCAAGGAAGACAACATTTTATTTTCTACGGATTTCTTCGGTTCACACCTGGCGCAATCGGCTTTGTACGTGCAGGATGAATGTCAGGTTTACGAATCAGCCAAGAGATATTTTGGAGAAATTATGATGCCGTTCCGGGTCAATATCCAGAAAAACCTCGAGAAAATTAAGGACTATAAGATCGAGATCATCGCTCCCAGCCATGGCCCGGTGTACGATAAGCCCGAGTTTATTCTTAACGCTTATAAAAGCTGGGTTTATGATCCGCCCAAGAATGTCGTGCTGCTACCGTATGTCTCTATGCACGGTAGCACTAAGGCCATGGTTGATTATCTGGTCGATGCTCTCATTCAGCATGGTGTAAATGTGAAGCAATTCGACCTGACGGTGACTGACACGGGCAAATTGGCCATTGCGTTAGTTGACGCCGCGACTCTGGTACTTGGCACCTGCACCGTGCTTGGCGGAGCCCACCCAATGGCTGCCGGCACAGCTTTCTTAGCCAATGCGCTACGCCCCAATCTTAAGTATGCAACAGTTATAGGCTCTTATGGATGGGCTAGCAAGGCAGTTGAACAGATCACCGGTATGCTGACTAATATAAAAGTAGAAGTATTAGAACCTGTTTATATTAAAGGTTCTCCTTCTGAACAAGATTTCGGAGTGCTGGATAAACTCGCCGAAACTATCGCTCAGAAACACAAGGACAATGGCTATAAATAAAGATGATCAGGAGGCAGCAGCGTGACATACTGGATGTGTGATAAATGTAGTTTTGTTATTGAGGCGCAGAGACCGCCTGACCCTTGTCCAAGCTGCAATATCAAATGCGTGTTTACTGACGTTACCTGTTACACACCGGAATGTGGCGGTATCGGCAGCCTCGACTCCAGGCTGGTGGGCCAACGCGCAATTAAACGGGAAAAACCGGGTAAAATCATTCACTTCAGTGATCTTGTGAGAGGGCGCACGTCGGAAGGCCGTGAAAAGCATAT
>CAZABI010000111.1:0-4731 GCA_964483235.1 uncultured Dehalococcoidales bacterium
GCAGGAATTCATGCACTTCTGCCTGACGCAAAGACAATCATTGACATCGGCGGTCAGGATAGTAAGGTTATTGCGATCAACGATAATGGTAAAGTCGAAAATTTTGCCATGAACGATAAGTGCGCTGCTGGAACCGGACGATTTCTCGAGGTCATGGCCGGTGTGCTGGATATGCAAATTGCGGATATGGGTCCGGTATCACTGATGAGCAAAGATCCATGTTCAATCACCAATACCTGTACTGTATTTGCAGAATCGGAGATGATCTCCCTCAGAGCAGACGGGAAAAGCTGTGAAGACATAATAGCAGGCATTCATAAAGCCATGGCGCGTAGAATAGCCATCCTTGGGCAGACCGTCGGTTTTAAACGCAACGTGGTTTTTACCGGCGGTGTAGCTAAAAACACGGGCATGAAAAAAGCTCTGGAAGAAGAAATTAAACTTGAAATTTTAGTGCCTGAAGAACCTCAGGTAACCGGGGCACTGGGTGCTGCTGTACTGGCACATGCAGAACTGATCAAAATGGCCAGTACATAAGGTTTGATAATAAGCAGCTTTAATAATAATTGTTTGCTATGTTTACGTCTATTTTTATCAAGTATTCACAAATTTTGGTATCGAAGTGAATCTTTTGACAATACACATACCTCGTTCTAAACTTACTTGCCCGTTTGCTTAATTTCGTTTAAAAGGGAGTGCCTGGTATGAACAATGTCGATATCCTTAAACGGTTCGTCGAACCGCAGTCCGTTGCTGTAATCGGGGCTACCCGCCAGTCCGGCGAGTTCTCGCTTAATGTCGTCGACCACCTCCTCCAGTACGGCTACCAGGGCAGGATTTACCCGGTCAATCCCAATGCTCCTGAAATAGCCGGTGTCAAGGCCTATCCCAGCGTGCTGGATATCCCCGAAGCCGTCGACCTGGCCGTTATCATCACACCGCGCCAGACTGTGCCCTCCATTCTTAAACAGTGCGCCGACAAGGGCATTAAGTGCGCTGCCATCATCGCCCAGGGATTTGGAGACGCCAGGGACGACGAGAGCCGCAGGCTGGACAGCGAGATGCAAGAGGTAATGCACACCACCGGCATTCGCGTGCTCGGACCCAATACCTTTGGCACGGCCAACGCCTTCATCAAGTTCAGCTCTTCCTTCGCACGTGTTGTGCTCGATCCCAACCCGGTAGGTATCATCTGCCAGACCGGCTTTTTCTTTCACGGTTTCCCCGAATTCAGGTTCACCGGCAAGTGCATCGACGTGGGCAATAACTGCGACATCGATTTCGCCGACGCGCTGGAATACTATGAGCAGGATGACCAGGTCAAGGTGATCGGTATGCACATCGAAGGCACCAAGGACCCCCGGCGTTTACTGGAAGCCGCTAAACGCGTTGCCCGTAATAAACCGGTGATCGCACTCAAGACCGGAAAAAGCGAGGGGGCGGCCAGGGCCCTGCAATCACACACGGGCTCACTGGCCGGCAACGACCTGCTGTGGGACTCAGCACTGAAATCCGCCGGCGTGATCCGGGTCAACGATTCTGAAGACTTCCTGGATACGATCAGGCTATTCACCATAGCCCCGCTGATGAAGAGCAATAAGATCGCCGTGAGTACCTTCAGCGGCGGCGCCGGCATCATGGTTATGGATGCTCTGCATCGGGGAGAGGTGGAAGTCGGAAGGCTTTCCAGAGCTACTTACGACAAACTGGAGTCGCTGGCGCCGGGCTGGCTGCGTGTCGGCAACCCGGTGGATTACTGGCCTATCATGATGGGCCACCCCAACCAGATGGAGATCATGCGCAACATCATAGATATATTGCTTGATGACGAAGACCTGGGCGGTGCCATGTTTACCCAGGTAGCTTTTATGCCGCAGGCGGCGCAGGGCATGCGCATGTTCCTCAACCACCTGGCCGATAGACACCCCGGCAAACCTTTCATCTCGGCCATACCCGGTCCTTACAACACCGACCTCATAGCAGGCGTGCAACAGGATGGGAAAACACTGGTTTACTCAACACCGGAGAGGGCCGCCAGGGCCTTTGCCAGGTTGTGGGAATATTCGCGCTTAAGACTAGGGCTCTAAGATAACCCTGGCGTCCACCGCAATGGCGCCGTCCTTATAGGCAAAGATCGGGTTAAGGTCGAGTTCCTTGATCTCAGGTGTCTTATCGACGAAATCGGAAACCCTGACAATCAATTCTTCAAGATAGTTGATATCAGCCGGCTCCTGCCCGCGGTAACCCTTCAACAGCGGGTAACCCTTGATCTCTTCAATCATCTCCTTGGCGTCCCTTTTGGTCATGGGGACAATGCGGAAGGAAACGTCCTTGAGCACTTCCACCAGTATGCCGCCGAGGCCGAACATGATCACCGGGCCGAACTGCGCGTCCTTGGTCATACCAATAATAACTTCCAATCCCGTCCGCGCCATCTTCTGTACGGAAACACCGATGATTTTAGCTTTCTTATTGTGCTTATTAACTGCGGCTATGATATCGCTGTAGGCTTTACCGGCCTGTGTGCCGTTCTGAATGTTAAGCTTAACGCCGCCGATATCGCTCTTATGCACCACATCCGGGGAGACTATCTTCATTACAACAGGGAAACCCAGCTTTTTAGCCAGCTCCACGGCTCCTGTCTTGGAGGTGGCAAGCTTCGTTTCCACCACGGGTATTTTCGCACCCTTAAGCAGTTCTTTGGATTCTATTTCGGTTAAGAGTGTCCTCTTTTCCTGCCTGGCTATTTCAAAAATCTGGGCTTTAGTCATCTCTTATCTCCTCGCTCATTAGGGAATATTAACGACATCAGTCTGGAAAATTTGCTACATTTTAGCCAATACAGATTTAGATTGCAAAACATGCGCACAAATTATATCATTTGGTGTTTGATTACAGGGTCAATCAACTGTGCCCGCTGAACAGCAAGCTCAACCCATCCGTGTACTCGCTATTGCCGGCAGCCCGCGCCGCGGCGGCAGCACCAATACGCTGCTCGACCGCGCCGTATCCGGCGCCGCAGGCAAAGGAGCGCAGGTTAAACATATCATACTCTCGGATCTCGAGATCTGTCCCTGCCGCCACTGCGACGGGTGTATTCCTACCCGCGGCATCTGTGTTATCGAAGATGATATGCAGGAGATACACCGTGACCTGCGCGGATTCGACCGGTTTATCCTGGCCGCGCCTGTTTTCTTCATGGGTGTTCCTGCCCAGGCCAAGGCTATGATCGACCGCTGCCAGGCCCTCTGGGTTATCAAGTATATTTTAAAGCAGCCGGTAGCCCTGAAAAAGGACGCCGGGCGCAAAGGCCTGTTTATCTCCGTAGGAGGCTCTAAGTACAATAACCTCTTCCTGGGCTCGGTGGCCACGGTTAAAAGCTGGTTTATCAGCCTCGATATTACCTACTCCGCCGAGCTGCTGGTGCCGGGTGTGGACTCCTTTAACGCTATAAAAAGTCGCTCCACAGCCCTGCAGGACGCCTTCAGGCTGGGTCAGGAATTGGTAAGTTAAATATATTATAAGTAAGGAGGAGCATAATGGATTTCTTTCTAACCGAGGAACAGAAGATGTTCCAGTCCATGGTGCGCGATTTTGCCACCAATGTCATCAAGCCCGAGGCCGCTCGGCTGGATGAGACCGGCGAGTTCCCCGCCGAGATATTCAAGAAGGCAGCCGAGCTCGGCCTGTTTGGTATCACCATTGATGAGAAATACGGGGGCAGCGGCGGCGATTACGTCTCGATGACGGTTTGCGGTGAGGAGATCGCCCGCGCTTCCGGCGGCATGGCCGCCATCTTCCTGGCCGATCTTTCCCTGGCGCTCTATCCCATCTATAAATTCGGCACTGAAGACCAGAAGAAAAAGTATGTGCCTCCTGTCGCCCGGGGCGAGAAGCTGTGCTGCTTCGCCCTGACCGAATCCGGCGCGGGCAGTGACGCAGGCTCTACCCAGACCACCGCCGTAAAGGAAGGTAACAACTGGGTCATCAACGGCAGCAAGATCTTCATTACCAATGGCGCCGAGGCATCCACTATCATCGTCTTCGCCACCGAGGACAAATCGAAGGGAAACAGGGGCATCTCGGCTTTCATCGTCGAAAAAGACACGCCCGGCTACTCAGTAGGCAAGCTTGAGCACAAGATGGGCATCCGCTGCTCATCCACAGCCGAGCTAATTTTTGAGAACTGCAGGATACCGAAAGAGAACCAGCTCGGTGAATCTTTCAAGGGACTACGTTATGCCATGGAATCCATCAATGCCAGCCGCGTTACAGTTGCCGCCCAGGCGCTGGGCATATCCCAGGCTGCCTTCGACGAGGCTCTCAGCTATGCGCAGACCCGCGTCCAGTTCGACAAGCCGCTGGCCGGCCACCAGGCCATCCAGTGGATGCTGGCTGATATGGCTACACAGATCGACGCCGCCCGTATGATGGTTTACCGCGCCGCCTGGCTGAAAGACCAGGGCCTTCCTCATATAAAAGAAGCGGCCATGGCCAAACTTTATGCCGCAGAGGTATCCAGCTTCGTCACCAACAAGGCTGTCCAGATTCACGGCGGCTACGGCTATTGTAAGGATTACCCGGTCGAGCGCTTCCTGCGTGATGCCAAGATAACCGAGATCTACGAGGGCACCTCGGAGATGCAGCGCATGACCATCGCACGCGCGCTGACCACTCCGTAATAACACCAACACATGTCATTGCGAGGAGCGCAGCGACGAAGCAATCTCA
>CAZABI010000112.1:0-493 GCA_964483235.1 uncultured Dehalococcoidales bacterium
TGTAGGTGTGCAGGATCTGATGGAGGCCATCAGAACCGTTTACAGCGGTGACTCAGTGCTGCACCCGGCCATCGCCCGCAAGGTACTGAATAAATTCAAGATGCCCAAGGGCGATGCCGCGAAAGAGCAAGTGGCCGACTTATTGACCGACCGGGAATCCACCGTTCTTAAAATGGCAGCCAGTGGGCTCAGCAACAACGAGATTGCCCAGGGTCTGCATCTTAGCGTGAGTACTATTGAAAGTCACCTGCGCACCATTTTCAACAAACTGGGGGTTGGATCGCGTACTGAGGCGGTTATCGAAGCGTTGAAAAAAGGCTGGTTAACCCTCAAAGATATTTCCTGATAAGGATTTAAATCTCTATTGCCGCAGATAGTGGAGCGTCTGAGGAGATCTCATGGAACTTGATGTGTTCCTGGCCCGGATACTGGATGGCCTTCCTATACCTGTCTTTGAAATTAATAAAGACCACAAGGTTATTCAATGGAACGC
>CAZABI010000112.1:503-4723 GCA_964483235.1 uncultured Dehalococcoidales bacterium
GCCCTGGAATCACTTTCGGGTATCACTAAGAAAGAGGTGTTGGGCACGGACAACCAGTGGAGGGCTTTTTACGGGGAAAAAAGAGTCGTACTGGCGGACCTGATAGCTGACAGTGCATCCGATTCCGAGATTTTCACCTATTATAAGAACAGGGCGCAGAAATCGCAGTTAATTGAGGGTGCTTATGAAGCTGAGGATTTCTTTCCCTCGCTCGGCAAAGGGGGCAGGTGGTACCATTTCACGGCCAGCCCAATTCAGGATAATGGAAGGATCATCGGGGCCATTGAGATACTTGAAGATGTTACCGAACGCCGTATCGCTGAACAGAACCTGAAGTATTACATAGGGGAGGTCACGCGGGTTCAAGAGGAGGAGCGTAAGCACATTGCCCGCGAATTGCATGATACCACCGTGCAAACCCTGGTGGCCTTGATCTACCAGGTTGAAAACTTTCTGGCCGGCAAACCCAGCCTCACTGATAGGGAGATGACACGTCTTACCGTCATACGCGATAATTTAAAGAACGCCGTGGAAGAAGTCAGGAGGTTCAGCCGTTACCTGCGGCCGCCAATTCTTGATGACCTGGGACTGGTTCCTGCATTGGAATCGTTGAGCACCGAGTTGAAAAAAAGCTACGGCATGGATGTGATCATGGAAGTACCCGGTGGCCAGCGCAGGATGGCGTCTATAATAGAATTGTCGCTCTTCCGTATCATCCAGGAGGCCTTGAATAACTCCGCCAAACACTCTGGTGTGTTAACGGCTGAGGTTAAGCTGGAGTTTTTGGATGATAAGCTTCGTGTTATGGTAATAGACCAGGGCATTGGATTTGATATCCCCGCAAACATCGGGTCACTGCCCAGGGATGGGAAATTAGGATTAGCAGGCATTGGTGAGAGGGTGGAGCTACTAGGCGGTTCATTGGAAATAATTTCCGAGAAGGGCAAGGGCACGACCCTTGCAGTGGAATTGCCTGCCGGGTAGGTTAACCATTTCCAGCATCTGACGCGTCCCGGGCTTCCTGAGACCTGAGCATGTCGAGAATGGACTCACGATCTTCCTTATCCTTTCCTGATATTTTAAGTATACCTTTGAGGAATTTGTAGCTGGTTTCCGCTTCGGGATTGACCAATTCCTTGATCCCCAGGGTTTTCAACCTATCAGCATCCCTGGAACGGTGGTAACGTGCCATTACATTAAGCCGCGGATTGATGTTCAGGGCTATCCTGGCTATGGCCAGCACGGCGGTCGGGTCAGGAAAAGTAATGATAAACGCAGCTGCGTTGAGCAGGTCAGACTGGGCCAGCACGAACTCGTTCGTGGCATCACCATAAATACGCGGTATGTGACTTTTCCTGGCCTCAGAAATGCGCTCAGGATCTATGTCTATGACAAGGTAGGGAATGTCGGCCTTTTCCAGGTATTCAGCCAGTTTATAACCTACACGACCGTACCCGGCTATCACGATCCTTTGTGAGCCGATCGGCTGTGGCGCCGATATACTTGGAACAGCGCTATATGGTTCGGACTTAGAGGCTATTCTGTACTTGTTGCTGGTAAATAGACGGGAGATAAGGCTGATTGCTAGTGGGGTCAGCAGCATGGTAATTACGGTGACTGATAGTATCAGCGAATAAAAATATTCCGGGATTATATTTAGGTTAAGAGCACCCTGCGATAGTATGAACCCAAACTCGCCAAGCTGGAAAAGTCCCACTCCCGTGAGCAACGAAACACGGTTGCCGTATCCAAACATACGCCCGAGACTGAATACTACTATTACTTTTATCAAAAGTACAATTCCTACCAGCATCAGAACGGCCAACCAGTTGTTAAGCAGGAAGACAGGATCAAGCAACATACCCATGGAAACAAAGAACAGTGCTGCAAAGATATCCCTGAGAGGTGTTATCTCTGCCAGCGCCTGGTAATTGAACGTCGTGGAGCGCAGGATCAGCCCTACGAGGAAGGCGCCGAAGACCATCGACAGCCCGAAGTAATGAGTACCGATAGTCGCTCCAAGACAGAGCGCTAAAACTGTGAGGAGGAATAGCTCTCGTGATCGCATACCACCTACATTGCCCAATACCCAGGGCAGAATTAGCTGGCCCAGTAAAAGTGCAGCACCTACGAAGGTAACTGCTTTAAGCAATGAAAAAAGGATTTCCTGTAAAAAATCGCTGGTGGCGCCTCCCATTGCAGGCAGGGCAACCATCATAATCACCACGCTAAGGTCTTGTAAAATGAGGAAAGCAATCATGATGCGCCCGTGGAGGGAACTGAGTTCGCCCCGCTCCATCAATATTTTCAGGCATACGGACGTGCTGCTCAGGGATATTATCAGGCCGAAGATTAACGACTGCAGAAACGGCCAGTTGAAGACGAAAACACCCGCACAGAGTCCCAAAGCAAGGGTAAATGCAATCTGAAGGATGCCACCCCAGATTCCAATCTTGCCAACATCCCTTAGCTGGTCAAATGATATTTCCAGGCCCAGCGTGAACATCAGCAATGAGACACCCATGGTTGCCGCTGTCGTTATCAGCGTCTCATCTTCAACCAGGCCAAGCGCATTCGGACCGATAATGGTACCGATGATCAGGTAACCGAGTATGACAGGCTGCCGCAGGCGGTGTGCTATCATGCCCCCCAGCAAAGCCGCTACCAGTAATACTACAAAGGTAATTACCGGTTCAGGATCAAACATTTCAATTTCCCATTGTAAGTGAATGATTACTTGCTATATTTGAAAGAATGCTGTAATTAATATATAGCGCGGACCCGGTGAAGGAGTATCAGTTGCCGTCATTTTCGGTCAAGCCGATGAAAAGGGCTCTGCGAAATAGTGAAATGTTGAAGTGATAATTTATTATACTGGCGCAATCAAGTGTTTAGCAAAATTAAATATTGTATTGGGAATGAATATAATAGATGTAACATTGGAATAAATTTGGAGGTGTGTAATGCCTTTAACAGGCTGGCTTGAAAAAAATATAGTAATGCTGGGGGTGGTACTTATAGCTGGGATCGGGATTTATCTTGCGCTGTTTTTCATTCTGAAAAACCTGGCCAAAAAGCTCTTGTCGCCCGAGCAATACAAGCGTATGAAGCACCAGCCTGTAGCCTGGGTCACACCTATACTGCTTGCAGTAATGGTGATTGCGTTGCAGATCTCTGTTGCCATGCACTACCTGGATTCTAATATTGATATCATGCTGAAGAATGCAGGGGAATGGTTTACCGGCAAAGGAGTAGTAATTCTGGCGATAATGCTGGCAGCTTTTATGATAGTGAAGCTGGCTGGCTTTATATTGCCTTCTGCGATTACAAATATGATCGAGGCACGTGGCAATGGTAAGGTTGTAAAAACGGAAGTGAAAAAACGCTCGGGAACGCTCAGCGAATTCTTTTTACACTTAATCTCGGGAATAGTCTGGTTAATAGCGGTGTTTATGGTGCTCTCGGAACTCGATATCAATATAGCCCCTTTACTGGCCGGTGCTGGTATCGTGGGGATCGCGGTAGGCCTCGGTGCGCAGAAGCTGATTAGCGACCTGATCAATGGCGCCTTCATAATGTTGGAGGATTACTATAGCGAGGGAGATGTGGTGCAGGTTGCAGGAGTTTCAGGCCTGGTGGAGGATGTAAGTATACGCAGGACCGTGTTAAGGGACCTTGACGGTATTGTGCATATCATTCCCAATAGTGAGATCAAGACGGCCAGCAACTATACGCGCAACTGGTCCAGGGTCAATATCAACATACCGGTTTCTTATAATGAGGACCTTGATCATGTTATTGACGTATTAAACCGTGTCGGCAACGAACTGGCTCAGGATGAGCTGTTTCGTAGTATGATCAAAACGCCTCCGCAGGTACTCAGGGTGGATGCATTTGCTGACTCGGCTATTGAGATCAAAATGCTAGGAGAGACTATGCCGATAAAGCAATGGGAGGTGACGGGTGAGCTAAGGAAAAGGGTTAAAAAGGCATTCGATGAGGAAGGTATTGAAATACCCTGGCCGCATATGAAGGTATATTTTGGTGATGGATCGGGGCATACGGTGCAAAGTAAACAGGCCGTTGGTAAGAATTCAGGAAAAATTGACACTGAGCCTGATAACCCGGTGCTTCCTCCTGATGATGCTTAACACCTGTGGAGAAGGGTTGTTGACATTGACTGGTTCGATGCCTGGCGGTGCTTCTAAGCCATTAAGGTA
>CAZABI010000113.1:0-4722 GCA_964483235.1 uncultured Dehalococcoidales bacterium
TAAAGGTGACCTCGCCGTTTTCCACAAACGGAAGCACGGCGTCCTGCTGTCCTTTATTGAAACGGTGGATCTCGTCGATGAAAAGAATGGTACGCTGACCACCGGCCTTGCGGCGGGATCGGGCTTCCTCCACCACTCGGCGCAGGTCAGCCACGCCGGCCGTTACTGCGCTCATGGGCTCGAAATGCGATTTTGAAACACGCGCTATCACGTTAGCAAGCGTGGTCTTGCCGCTGCCCGGTGGGCCCCAGAGTATGATCGACGGAAGCTGGTCCGCTTCGATGGCCTTACGCAGTACCCTGCCTTCCCCGATGATATGCTGCTGCCCGATATACTCGTTGAAATTACGGGGACGCATACGCGCTGCTAGAGGCAAGGCTGAAAGGTCTTGCGGGCTATCCCCGGTCGCTTTACTGCGCTGCAGTTCCGGCGAACCGAGGTCGAAAAGGGTCATGACTGCCGGTTCTCTGGTTTCTTCAATTCAGAGGCCAGGCCCGAGGCCCGCTCATAATAATCCTTGATTTTGTCCATGAAGGTAATTTTGGAGGCCAGCAATGTCACACGCGCGTCGTCCTTCACACCATAGAAGTCGCCGCCACGTACCTCGCCGTTGTTGGTCAATTCACGCAGGCGATTGCCCACGGCGCGTGTCATGCCGATATTGGCGTGCTTGGCAGGAACGCACACCAGGTAGAGTCCCTTGCGGGCGTCCTCCAGCCTGCACTCAATGGAAAAATGACTGAGGGCCGCGCTCATGGCCTCCATGGCCTTGACAGTCTCCTCACTCTTATTTTCGAAGTTGTCGCCGCGCTTGAACAGGGAAAAGCCCGCCGAGGGTATCTGCACGGCGCCGAAGCCGATCGCCGACCAGCCGCTGAGGGACTGGATTATATCTCCCACGCCCACATTGCTGGTGCCCAGCAGTTTGGGATCGACCCGCTCGCTGGCTCGCAGCAGGTCATAGAAGGGAGAGACGATCTCGCGGTTCACCGCATCGTTCTCCGCCGGTGCTTTAGTGCTCGCTTCCGACCGTACCTTCTCGTTATCAAACAGGAAGATAGCGTCCGCCGTCTTGTCGACAGCTTTCAGGCAGAGCGCTGTATTATATACGGCAGTAGGCTGTTTACTCTCGGCTGCCAGCGGCAACACGATCAGGGCATAGACCGGCTTATTGACGTACTTCTCCTTCAGTTTACGTGCCAGGACGGGCACACCGCCGGAGCCGATATAACCCGCACTGCCGGCCACCAGCATGAAGGCATCTGCTTCAAAAAATTCGCCGGCCCGCATGGTGGCGATGATGCGGTCGCCGTTGACCTTCATCAGGTCGGCGCCCACGTCCGATTCCTTGCGGTTAGTCTCGGGCGAGGGTAGGGGAACAGTCAACAGCCTGTCACCACCGGCCTTGCGCAGAATGTCCAACTGAGCTTTATCATCGTTGATGGCATAGGAGCGGACCAGTATCTCCACACCGGTCTCGGATTTAGCTCTGGACGCCAGTCGGACAAACTCGGCTGCTATATTGCTGCCGCAGTCGCCGATCCCGATTACCACCAGCTTCATTTAACCTGGCCTCCCTGCGCCGCTGTAAATAGTTTCATTATCTGTAAGGTCATGTACTGTTAGCGATTTAGTCTGTAGTCAAATTGCAATATACCATAACAGACAGTAAAAGTCATGGCAAACATAGGCTATCTATATCTACGTACCTCGAAGCGGTAAAGCTTGACAGGCTCCTTCGGCCCGATGCCCGCCTTCTGACGGCAGATATCGATTTGCATATCGGCTGTATTCACTCCCTCCAGATCAGGTAAGAGCAATCCGCGGCGGTAACCGCTCTCAACTATGACTCCGTACTTCTTTGGATCCAACGCGGACTTGCTTTCTACCGGCTCAGGTTGAGTCAGTATATCCACGCTATAATCGAGCTCATCGAGTTCCTCCGGGCGCACTGGATTGAATCGGGGATCGCCTGTTGCAGACTGGATGGCGTTGCGCACGATCTCCTCACCGATGTTGATGCGGGTGGGCTCAAAAGTGCCTATACAGCCGCGCAATTGCCCATGTTTTTTAAGCGAGACGAAAACGCCCGCCCTTTCCTTCATCTCGGGTGTCAGTTCTGCGGGTTTGATAATCTGCTCGCTTTTTACGTAGCTTTCCACGGCATGCCTGGCTAACTTGACCACGGGGTGCATATCATCTTTCATCTGCCGCTCCTACTTCCTGATTATAATCCCGGCATACCCCACCACGGCCGTGTAGTCACCCGAAGTCTCGCCGCTGGTCTGGTACTTGACCAACTCTGCTTTCTTTGCACCTAAAAGCCTGGCAGCCGTGATCAGGCTGACCGCGGGGGCATAGCCGCACATGGATATTTTAAATTCGCCCAGCCGTTTCACCAGTTCATCTGCATTGAGGTCGAGTATGGCCTCGATGGCTTTCTGATCCTTGCTTTTAGCGCTCTCGTGTGGCTCATAGTGGGTCATGTCGCTGCTCGCCAGTACAATGGCCTCGCTGCCGGTACCCTTGATGGCCTCGGCCACCGCCTTACCGATCTCCTTGTAAACGAGGGGATTGGCCAGCGAGAGCAGGATAGGGACAATAGTGACATCGGGCTTGAAGTACTGCAGGAAAGGCACCTGCACTTCCAGCGAGTGTTCATGCCGGTGAGCCATGCTGTCCTCCTCCAGGTTATCCGAGGCCTTCAGCATAGCCCTGGCCAGCTCTTTATCGATCGGCACCTCTCCCAGCGGCGTCTTCCAGCTTCCCTCGGTCATAATGCTGAAGGGCTTGCCCATGCCGCGATGGTTAGGGCCGAGGAGCACAAAGGTGTCTTTGAACTTTATGCGTGAGAATACTGCTCCCGCTACCGGGCCGGAGTAAACATAACCGGCATGGGGTGATAAAAGGCCTATGACGTCCACCTTTTCCGCATCTTTTTCAGTCATGTAGCTTATCATCTCCCTCAATTCGCCCGCCCATCCCGGGTAGAACTGTCCTGCCACTGCCGGATTCCTGATCATTTCCCCCCTCCCTTCTTCAATGTATTTCTTATATTGAGATCTGCGCCGCATACTGCGCAGTTTGTGCCTTCTACCTTTAACGACTCTACGTTATAACCGATCCTATTAATAACTGTGTTACCGCAATTATAGCAGACTGTGTTTTCATAGTTGTGCCCGGGCACATTACCCAGGTAGACGAAGCGCAGGCCGGCATCCCTGCCAATTCTGTATGCCTTCTCCAGTGTCGTGATGGGCGTGGGCGGCAAATGCATGAGTTCACGGTGTGGATAAAAGCGTGTCACGTGCCAGGGTGTCAGTTCCCCGAGCTTTTCTTTTATCCAGCCCGCTATGCTGCTTAGCTGTTCTTCATCGTCATTTAACGTGGGAATGATGTTGGTGACCACCTCGACGTGCATATCCCACTTATGACGGGCACGTTCGGCTACCTCTAATATGCCCCTCCACTGCCTGATTTTAGCCAGGTCGTGGTAGACCTTATCTGAGAATCCCTTGACATCCACCCTCCAGGCGTCCAGGTGGGGACCGATCATATCCAGCGCTTCGGGCGTCATAAAGCCATTAGTTACATATACCGTGTAAAGCCCGCTGTCATGCGCCAGCCGGGCGGAGTCCAGAGTATATTCGAACCAGATAGCGGGCTCATTGTAAGTCCATGCCAGGCCGAGGCAGTTGTTTTTCTTTGCCATACGCACTGCCTCCTGCGGTGAGATGTCGCGTAGCGTCCTTTCAAATGCCTCCGGCTCATCTACACAGGCGATCTCCCAGTTCTGGCAATGAACGCAGTGAAAGTTACAACCTATGGTTCCGAAAGACAAAACAAGACTGCCCGGGAAGAAGTGGAAGAGCGGCTTTTTCTCGATGGGATCGGGCGCCATCGAGGAAACTTTAGCGTAGTTAAGCAGTTGAATAGTGCCACCATTATTGCGGCGCACCCTGCAGACACCTGATTTACCGGGATTGATGACACAGCGCCACTGGCACACGTTACAGCGCACGCGCTTATCGGGAAGTTTATCGTAAAGAAGAGCCTCCACCATAAAGTAGCCCTGCAAACCCATTATAGCAGAGTATTAAACCCGCAATAACCTCCAACAGTAAAACTCTAATCAAATAAATCCAAACCACAGACATTAACATTTAATTTTCAAATGCTAAATTCTTAACAAATACTAAGCTTCAAATTCCAAACAGTTTAATAATTATAAATTCTCAACAAAGACTGTCACTCTATACCCCAAATCACAATGTTTGAGAGTTCGAGCATTCGAATTCTGAAAAGGTAAATGTTCTCAAGTTGCCGATCGGTGTAAGAACCGCTGTCAATACGAAAAAAATCAAGACGATCAACCTAAGGCGAGGAACCAGCCTATGAATCAGACATCCAAGGCATCGCATTCATGAATTAAGCTATATTTCATGCCTGGATTGTGTTTTGAGTATTCCTGCAATACCTATAGTAGCTGCAAAAACAAGTAACGTACCCAGTAAGCCAGCTATTATTGTCGCAACCGCCTCGTTTTCAATGCCAGGGAACATATAATCCGGCACTATCGTAAACATGGACTCGTGAGCTTTTTCTAAAATATCCTGGTCTTCGGCGACCCTTTCAAGCCCGTCGGGGGATGACGATGCTATAGGTGAAATAATAGCCAATAAAAGCGCTACAAAGAGAGCAAAGTACCACCATTTTATTTTC
>CAZABI010000114.1:0-4712 GCA_964483235.1 uncultured Dehalococcoidales bacterium
GCTGTGTGCCAGTCCCGCAACGGGTTCGCCGGTCGTAAATACATCGTGATAGGCATGGGAAACCTTGGCCTGCTCGGGAGGTGGGATGGTTATCATGTAGTTTTTTCCCGATAGGTGCTCCCTGGGATGGCCCAGGTACCGGCACGCCTGGTCGTTCAGATAGGTATAGTAACCCGAAAGATCAATCTCAATATAAATATCGCGCAACTGCTCAATTACCGTTCTGTATCTTTTTTCCCAGTTTGCCCGTGCTTCTTCAAGCAATTGCCTGCTGTTTAAATCGGTAAATGCCATCATCAAAGCCGTCTGGCCGCTGAATTCGACTGTAAATGTCTTTCCCAGCACCCAGATTATCTTTCCATTCCGCGCAATAACGCGGTACTCATCCGGTTCGATTTTTTGCCGTCCTGTGAGGCTGGCGGCTTTATTTTTATCTACCTTGTCGCGGTCATCCGGGTGGACTATATCAACGAGGCTTTTATTGTCCAGGCTCTTCAAAGAGCGCCCTGTCAGCTTCTCAAATAGCGGGTTAACGTACACAAATTTGCCTTTGACCAGGACGCATATTCCCAGCCCGAGGTTATGTAAAAATGAATTTACCAGCGGAGAGATATCCGTTGCTTCCTGCCACACCCGGCCTGTCTTTGTTGATCTGGTCTCCAGCTTCCTGGACATTTGACTCACCTCCCTCAAGCTAATTATGTATATGTTTTAAATAATGTCAAATTCGCAATGGAAGCAATCAATATAGTCTGAGCAGCGCGTCGATCTCTTTACCGCAGCCGCCCAGCGGGGCGTATTTTTTAATCTTGATATCGCCGTCACTGTTCAGGAAGTATAGGGCTGGCAACTTGGACGGCTGGTAGTCGTTGGTAATGTCGCTGCCCGGGTCAAGCGCCACCGGCCATTTTACGTTGTAAAGCTTGATCCAGCGTTGCACATCGGTGAGTTTCTCATTGCCGACGATGACTACGACCTCCATCTGCTCCCTTGGCCAGTTATCATAAATCTGTCCCATGCAGCGCATGACCTCAGCGCAGGATGAGCAGCCTGTAGTAGTGAAGACCACTATGGCTTTTTTACCTTTGAGCGAGTTCAGCGATATCCTCCCTCCGTCGGCCGTAGCCAGGTTGAAGTCAGGCGCATGGCAGCCCACATTCGGACAGGCGGTGCGCTCTGTTGTCAGGCTTTGTTCGTCCGATACCGCTTCATGGCCGGCGTTATCATTGGCTAATATACGGTAACGGTAAGTCTCTCTTGGAGCCAGTCTGGTTAGTTGCACCAGGTGTAAAGTGACCGGCTTGCCGTCGGCCGATGGGTAGAAGTGCGTGAAGGACGTTCTGCCGAACTCCAGGCCGCTTACCGATGGTACGCTCGTCTCCCAGGCAATGCTGGCGCCGCTGCTGGTGACGTTCTCGCTCCGGATCTTGCTGATAACGGGGCCTGTATTTCCACCTTCAGCCGGAGGCGGTTTTGGCGGATTGGTCAGGTCATTCAGTATAGCCCTGGCCTCACTGGCGGCCGTGGCGAATGTAGCACAGCTACCCTCCAAACCCGCGTACTTGCTATTGATGATGCCGATTACGTCTCCGTTGCTATTGATCATGGGCCCGCCGCTGCTGCCCGGGTAGACTTTAGCTTCGCTTTGCAGGTATTCGACGGACTCTATCTTGCGAAAAGCACAGATGATGCCGGTCGTAAGCATCAGGTTATTCACCTGGTTTTCCGCCGGGTAGCCCAGCACCAGTACCGGGCTGCCCGTCTGCAGCTCGTCCGACTCATCCGAGTCTCCCAGGACAGCGACAGGCAGGTTCCCAGCTTGATCAGGAAGTTTAATCACGGCCAGGTCACGTTGGGAGTCTGCTACTGCTACGGTGCTTTCGTACTGTGCACCGTTATTGAGCAGCACCAGCGCCGTTTTACTGTCGCCTACCACATGCTGTCCGGTCAGGACGTAGCCGTTATCTGTGATGATCACGCCGGAGCCCATACTGTCGCCGGCGATCACACGCACTACGGCGGGAAACACCTTTTTAGCGTTCTCGTAGTAAGGCGGTGTATTACACGACATCAGCAGGATGACGGTCAAAATGAGAAAAGCTTCGATGCCATAAAGGATTTTTTTCACTGTCACCGGCCTGTAAATATGAGAGACTGAACTGCAGTCATATTACCATATTTCCACTTCCAGGGACGAGCGCTTTGACATTATCCCCTGTTCACGTGAGATACTTCTTCAAAGCATCGCGATAAAACTGTATACTACGCTCGATAATTAGAGCGTGCGGATATTAAAGAGGAGGCTGGTACACATGCTCCGGCATTCACTATAGCGTAAATAGAAAAGGAGGCAGGATGGCAAAGGTAAAATTCCCCGAAAAAGGACTGGACGCTGGTAAGCTCAAGCATGAATTACAGGGACTGAAATCCAAAGACATGGAATGGCGCAACGCACGCGCTTTCAGCATGGTATTTCGTGCGGGTGAGGATGTCTCTGACGTGGTGCGGGAAGCGCTGGGCACGTACGTCTTTGAAAACGGGCTCAGCCCGTTTGCCTTCCCCAGCCTGCTGCGTATGGAGACTGATGTGGTTGCCATGGCGACCGATCTGCTGCACGGCGATGAAAACGTGGCAGGGAACATGACCTCGGGCGGCACGGAGAGCATTATGATGGCGGTCAAAGCGGCCCGTGATTATGCGCGGGAGAAGCAGCCGCAGATTAAGGAGCCTGAGATGATTATCCCCCTCTCCGCTCACCCGGCTTTCAACAAGGCGGCGTACTACCTGGGACTCAAGATCGTGATCACGCCGACCAGCGAGTCCTCGCAGGTCGACATGGCTGCCTACCGTGCCGCGTTCAACAAGAACACCGTCTTTGCCATGGGTTCGGCCTTTTCGTACCCGCACGGCATCATTGATCCGTTGGGAGAGATGGCTGCCATAGCCGGGGAAAAAGGAGTATGGTTCCATGTCGATTCCTGTGTAGGCGGTTTCATACTGCCGTTCCTGGAGCGGTTGGGGTATCCCATACCGCCCTTCGATTTCCGGCTGCCGGGCGTTAAGTCCATGTCGGCGGACATACATAAATACGGCTACATGTCCAAGGGGGCTTCGCTGGTGCTGTACCGCAATGCGGAACTGAGGAAGTACCAGCTCTTTGTCTACGCCGATTGGCCGGGTGGGGTCTATGCCACACCGTGCATCTCGGGAGCGCGTCCCGGCGGGCCAATTGCCGGTAGCTGGGCGGTGCTGCGTTACCTGGGATGGGAAGGTTATATGCGCCTGGCCAAACAGGCCATGGAGGCCACGCGCCTGCTTATCGAGGGCATCAGTCAAATACCGGGTTTATATGTCATTGGCGATCCGCCTGCGACGACCTTCGCCGTCGGCGGCAGGGAACTGAACGTTTATGCGCTCGGTGACAAAATGAAAGAGCTCGGCTGGCACATCGACAGCCAGCATATGCCGCCCTGTTTGCATTTCACCGTGTCGCCCATGCACCTGAAGGTAGTGCCCGATTTGCTGGCCGACCTGCGCAGCGCGGCTGCCGAAGTGGCCAAACTGAAGCCGGAGGATATCTCCGGCGAGGCTGCCGTATACGGGATGATCGGCTCGATGCCCGACCGGGCGCAGGCAAAAGAGACCACCCTGCTGTACTTCAACGACCTGTTCAAAGCCGGGCAGGCCTGATAGTGACAGCCGCCTGGACCCAGGTATTGCTGCTGGCTTTGATCCTGGTGCTGGCGCATTCAGTTGAGACTACGCTGGGGTTCGGCGCCACCATCATTGCGCTGGCGTTGGGGCTGTTTATATTCCCGCTTGAAGTGCTGTTGCCGATTCTGGTGATCGTCGCACTCCTGCAGAGTACCTGGCTGGTCATCCGCTGGCACAGGCATATCCGCTGGAGGTTGATGCTGGTAAATATCCTGCCGCTGGCTGTTGTGGGTATGGTAGCCGGGGTACTGTTGCGTGATTATGCCAGTGAGGCGGCGCTAATCGTGCTGGTAGGCGCTTTTGTTATGGCGGTATCGCTGGTGGAACTGATTGTGCTGTACCGCACAAAAGCACTGGCAGGGCCGCTGCCGCAATACCTGGCCTGGCCGGTGATACTGGGCGGTGGTGTCTTTCACGGCCTGTTTGCCTCGGGCGGACCGCTTATCGTCTACTATGCCGGCCGCGAGATACACAGGCCGGAAGAGTTCCGTGCCACGCTGTCGGTGCTCTGGCTGCTGCTTAATGTGGCTTTGCTGGCTACCATGTGGCTGGGCAAGCAGATTGATATAAAATCGCTTGAGCTGGCGGCTTTAGTACTGCCGGGCTTCATTGCCGGGGTAATCATCGGCAGCTTTGTGAAAGTGGAGGCCAGGACCTTTAAAGCGCTTACCTGGAGCGTGCTGTTTATCGTGGGACTGGTGCAATTGATAAAGGCGGCCGGAGGAATGATAAACTAAGGCCGGAGGTGCTCAATGGCAGAGATCATCAAGGCCGGCCCCCTGCTGGACGAAAAAGGCAACCTGAATGTAACCGGGTGGGCGCGGCAGCCGCTGCTTGACGCCAACCTGGAGAAAGTGAATATCTATGCGCTGAAGTTTCTTCAGACTCTGCGCATCAAGCGTTGGCAGTATTACGGCATCACTACGCCTACCCATTTCTTCTCGTTCACCATCAGCCACGTCGGCTATATCGGGTCGATCTTTGCCTATGTGCTCGAC
>CAZABI010000115.1:0-4686 GCA_964483235.1 uncultured Dehalococcoidales bacterium
TAAGAGGCCTGCGCCCGACCGGCGCAGGCCTCTTTTCTTGTGAAAAGGAACTGTTTAAGGACGTCTTCTGAAGAAATTCTTACTGAAGGCCCTTTCACGTATTTCTGTTTCACGTGTCCGTGCCTCGCTGGCAAGCCCTGTATAAAACATGCTGGCATCCAGCGCTCCCTCCGGGGCCATAACTCCGGTGGAAGTTACCTTCCCTTCCAATAACATGAGCGTGGCTATGGCCGCCGGTGTGGCGGTGCCGCGGGTAACCGAGTCTGAGGCGATGTCATAGATATAGCGGACGCTCTCACCCGCCTGCTTGCCGGCAACATCGATTTTGAAGACGCCGGCCACGGCTTTATATTTATCAAGCGCGTCGCGTAATATCTCACCGAAGTAACCCGGAGCAAAGCGCGGCATGGCTCGCACAAGCCTGACCGTGTATTCGCGCAAGGGCATTGAGATATTCTCAGCAACGACGAATTGTTCGGCGCTGCCACAGCCGGCCTCTATTAGCGTCTGATAAAGCTCCATGATCTTGGGGGGATAGAGTGTGCCCTTGATACTGACGTTCTTAACGCCGTAGATATAGCGTGGCAGTGATACCGGCTCAGGGTGCCCGGTATAAACTACGTTGAGCTCGCCGATAGGAGCAATGAAGTCCACTTCCTCAGGCTCGGTAAAGCCCTGTACTTCGATCCATTTGCCGTTGCGGTAAATCGGTACCTTGCCGGAAGTGATATGGAACCAGTGGGCCATGGCGGCCGGGCCGGTGGGATCGATAGCACTTTCCGCCCAATAAATGCGGATATCTTCCACCTTGTCCAGCTTATCGGCTCCATATTTAGCTATAAGGTTGGTAATACCCGGGCTGGCCCCCATCCCGATGATTACCGTAATGCCCGCCTGTTTAGCCTCTTCATCCAGCGCCAGCGAGTCACGGGTAGCATCGAAATCGTCATCGATATCAACCAGGTTCACCCGTGCTTCAATAGCTGCTTTGATGACACGTGCGGCTGTCTTGTAGAAAGGCCCTGCAGTGTTGACCACAACATGCGAGGCTTTCATCAGGGCGACCAGGGTGACCTGGTCCTCCACGTTTACGTGTTCCAGTTCAACCCGGTCGCTAAGTTCAGCCTGGACTTTTTTTAAGGCTTTTTCACTGGCGTCGGCTATGGTTATCCTGGCGCTGGTGCGTTTGGCTAACTGCTGAACCACCTCGAGGCCCATCGTGCCCGCACCACCGAGCACAAGAATCCTTTTCATACCGCTGCCTCCTGGTAAAGAAGTGTCTTATTATAACAAGATTCACTACCGGTTAGTGAGGGTATGGAACGTAGCAAGCAGTTATTGATTCAGGATTAGTCCAATTTATTTACTATAGCAACTATACGCCGTTATCAAACGAGTTGTTTTATTTGAAAGTTATGCAGGTAGCTCAATCGCAGCCGATGCTTTATAATAGTGTCTGCATATTTGAAACCGCAGGCATCTTCACTATATTAATAAGGGGGTCCCCATAAAACTCGCAGGAAGGACGGCATTTATAACCGGCGGTGACCGTGGTATTGGGAAGGGTATTGCGCTGGCACTGGCCGGTGAGGGTGCAGATATCGCATTTAGCTACAAGAAAAACCTGGAGGCTGCCAGGGAAACAGCGAAAGAAATCGAGACGCTGGGCCGGCGGGTACTGGCCGTGCAGGCGGATGTAACCGAGCCTGAGCAGGTTAAACCGGCGGTTGATATAGCCCTGGAGAAGCTGGGAAAGATCGATATACTGGTGAACAACGCGGGGATCGCATCGAGGGGACGCTTTATCCTGGACACAGAGGCCGAAGAGATGCTGCGCCTGTTCAATATACATGTGATGGGCGCTTTTCATTTTACCAGGGCATTGCTGCCGGTACTGCGCAAGCAGCCGCGCAGCGATATCATTTTTATCTCCTCGATTGGGTCGTATAAATGCGCAGCGGGTCACGGCCCGTATGCTGTCGCCAAGGCAGGGCTGGGTGCGCTGGCCATGGTGCTGGCCAAGGAAGAGCTGGCTAACAATATCCATGTGAATTGCCTGGCCTGCGGCCTGGTGGAAACCGACATGGGTACCCGGCTGGTCAAAGGTGGAATGGGAGTGGAATTAAAGGACATTGCTAATAGCTTACCCTTTGGCCGTGCCTGCCAGCCGCAAGACGTTGGTAACCTGTGCGCCTTCCTCTGCTCAGAGGAAGGCGGCTATGTGTCCGGGCACGTCATCTGGTTAGACGGCGGCTCACAGTGGTGATTGATGAACAATAAAAGCTTAGAAGGAGGCAGCATGGATTATAAATATTTAAAGTACGAGGTATCCGACGGAATATTGTTACTTACGTTGAACCGGCCGGAGCAGATGAACTCTATCTCGGGCGCCGTGTGCGTGGAAATGCTGGATGCATTCGATAGGGCTGACAATGATGATGATGTCAGGGTGATAATAGTAACAGGCGCGGGCAAAGCCTTTAGCGCCGGCGCGGACCTTAGCATGGAGGCTTTCAAAGGCAATTATTTCATGGAGAGATTTACGGGTCGTGAGGACACCGAGCCGCATCGCGACGAAGGTGGCGTGGTCTCGCTCAGGATATATGATTTAAAGAAACCGGTAATAGCTGCTATAAACGGTCCGGCGGTGGGATTTGGATTGACTATGACCTTCCCCATGGATGTGCGCATCGCTTCGAAAAACGCCCGCATGGGATTGGTATTCGCCCGGCGCGGTATTCTCTTCGACGGTTGCGCCAGCTGGTTCCTGCCGCGCATCGTGGGTATCGGGGTGGCCTCGGAATGGGTGTACAGCGGACGTGTTTTCCAGGCGCAGGAAGCTTTCGACAGGGGGTTAGTGAGTGAGTTGCTGGAACCGGAGCAGCTTTTACCCAGGGCGCGGGAAATAGCCCTGGGGATTGTGAATAACACTTCGGCGGTATCGGTGGCACTGTGCCGTCAATTAATGTGGAAGATGCTGGGAGCCGATCATCCCATGGAGGCGCACATCGTGGAGTCCAAGGCGCTCAACTGGATCTTCGGTACGGCTGAAGCCAAAGAGGGTGTTATGTCGTTCCTGGAGAAGCGGCAGCCGAAGTTCCCCATGAAGCTGAGCAAAGACATGCCTGAGTTCTTCCCGTGGTGGAAAGACAGGGAATTCAAATATTTCTAGCTCTATTGGCCCAGTTGCTTGTAAGTAAGCCCTGAGCCCGAGGGATGCTTTTCCAGCATATTCTGATAGGCAACGCGGTTGGATTCCTGACGCAATCTGCGGTAGTCCAGACCCTTTGTCGTGTTGTTATAGTCTATGTAACCGTAAAGATAGGTTGACCAGAACGGCGCTACGAATTCGTAACCGTAAATTCCCGCCATTTTAACGAGGACAGCCAGGAACCTGGAATCTACCGGTTCCCAGAAGCTGAAAACATCGCGGCCGTAAATCCTCGTGGTAGCCGCTATATCGCCCAGCCCGCCAAGTTCATAACTGCCAAGTTTATAGACCCAGGCCTCACCGATCACAAGGCGCTTGTTTTTAGCATTGGCTATATCAGCTATGTCTATGAACCTGTTGAGGAAATCCAGCGGGTAGACGTGCGCGTCAAGGTAGTCAAGGTCGGTATCCGCCAGCGCGGTCATATAAGACAGGTCGTCCCAGGTGCCCGCTCCCCCGCCTATTAAAATGCCGTCTCGGTCTAAACCTTCCATGACGTATTTTACCGTCCCCGCATACTGAACGGGGGATTGCAGGATGCCCAGGGTCATTTTCTCGGTATTAGGTTCATTGCAGACGGTAAGGTAGTCGGGTCTCAACTCCCTGGCAACCAGGTGCACCATGGCTTTCTTCCCCGCCCGGTATTTCTCCAGTGTCAGCCCTTCAAATGATATAGTGAGGTCACTATATACCGAGTTGGCAAAAGGATTGCCCACTTTAACCAGTACCGTCATATTGCGCGCCCTGATTTCCCGCATCAGGTTTTTATAAAAGGTCAGATATTTATCGGCGTTGGGGAAATCCGGCGTCAGCAGCGGGTACATAATGGAAACCTGTACTCCCGATACATTGATGGCTTGCAGGGCGTCCAGGTAAACCTTGTTGGCCTGGAAATTAACATCGGTGAAAAGCCCCTCACCGATATTACTGTTAGCGGTTAACAGTTCCGCCGCCAGTATTACTTTTTCCGCTTTCGATGTCTTCCGGTTACTGATGACGCTGTCGAAATCATCGAGCTTCCGCATCAGTTCGCTATATGTCGACTGGTATTCCGCCGGCACGGGGGAGGATTGCACCGGTGAGGCTTGCATAGCGGGCGAATCCGGCTTTTCCTGCGTAATCGCGGGAGAAATCACCGGGGTTGGAGTGGGTGGTGTGGCCTTTGATTGCACACAAGCTGCAAGCGCCACGGCCGGGATAAGAACAAATACAAGTACCAGGCTAAACCGTGTTGATACTAATATGGGAGGACTCCTCAGGTCAGTTCTCGGATTTTTTGCTTGTGCTCATCCAGCGCCTTATCGTACTGCGCATCAAGCTCACTGTGGATCTGCCGCCATTCTTCCTGGAGCTGTAGTTGAAGCTGTTGCTCGAGTGGTATCTGGCCGCGCTGCTGGGGACGCACGCCGCCGCGCTGGGCCTGCTGGACGGTCATCTCAGCCTTCTTCTTGAATTCGCTGTAGGTCTGCTGCAGG
>CAZABI010000116.1:0-1188 GCA_964483235.1 uncultured Dehalococcoidales bacterium
CACTTCGATTTTATGGCAGTCAACCGGACAAAAATCAGCTACCTGTGCGAAGAAGCCGAAGGTGGGTAACTGGATTGGTATCCCATGGACTTCAAATCAGGAAGCTGTTGAACGATCTGTTTAAAACACAGCTTTTTGCCTCACTGGCAACCCTCCAACTGACCAAGCCCTATAATAATCTGATCGCCTTCGCCGCTACTGAAGACCTTAAGCAAATCGTATTTGTCACCAAACGCGAGACGAACAAATACGCCAACCTTATTTCTAATAATAATGTTTCCATATTGATCGACAGCCGTTCCAACCAGGACTCGGATTTTCGTAATGCCGTTGCAGTGACGGCAGTTGGCTCAGCCGAGGAGGTTAGAGATAGCCTCAGGGAAAGCTTGCTAAAGATCTATCTCAGTAAGCATCACGGTCTTAAGAAATTCGCCGACTCGCCGGAAGCAGTCCTGTTCAGGGTCATGGTGAAGAAGTATTTCATCGTGCAAAATTTCCAGGAAGTAGAGGAATGGAAGGTGGAAATATAGGGATTACCGGCTCTTAGCTGGAGTGATCATCTGCCAAATTAAAAGAGAAGCTTTTCTCCCGGAACAGTTTGATGCAAGCGCTGACCGCCTCCGCATCATATAAGCTGCCACTGTTGCCGGTTATCTCAGTTAGCGCCGATTCAATACCCAGGGCCGGCCGGTAAGGACGATGCGAAGCCATGGCTTCGACCACGTCGGCCACCATGATAATCCGGGCTTCCAGAATTATCTCATCGCCTTTCAGCCCGAACGGATAGCCCGAGCCGTTAAGCCTTTCGTGGTGCTGGCGGATGGATTTAGCCACGGGCCAGGGAAAATCAATGGATTTTAATATATCATAGCCACCGCCGGGATGCGCCTGGATAATCTGCCGTTCCGTATCATTCAATATCCCGGGTTTGCTCAATATCTCCATGGGGACGTAGACCTTGCCTATATCGTGTATCTTTGACGCGATAATAATGCCGGTGGTTTGCTCTTCTGAAAGGCCCATCACGCGGGCGATGGCGCCAGCCAGTAAAGCGACACGCTGCTGATGACCCGACGTATAAGGGTCTCGCATTTCGACGATCTTGGCTATAGCCTGGATAGAACCGTTCATGGTCTTCTCAAGCCTTTCATGGCTCTGCGCCAGCGATTCTTCTGCCAGTTTACGGGC
>CAZABI010000116.1:1288-4637 GCA_964483235.1 uncultured Dehalococcoidales bacterium
CCGAACAGCTCCAGAGCCTTATTCGATACGAAGGTGAAAACACCGTCTAAATCAGTGACGAAAAAGGCGTCGGGAGAGGTCTCAAGCAGGGTCTGGTAGCGCTTACCAGCTTCGCGCAGGCTCTCTTTCTCTTTCTGGCTCTCAGTGATATCGAGGCCTTCAACCATGATTCCATGAATATCTCCATCGGCGCTCAGCAACGGAGTTTTATCAAAACGCACCGATCTTACACCGCCGTTGACCGGGAATTGCCACATCACACGAGTCCGCGGTTCGCCGGATTGAGTGATTTCAGCGTCATACAGGTCAAACTGGTCCGCCCGGTCGGGCATGAGGTCCGCCATCTTTTTTCCCTCGATATCCTGCCTGGACAGGCCGAGGAAATCAGCGAATTTCTGGTTAATACGTACAATCCTGCTGTTACAGTCCTTGAAGCACATCATGGCCGGCAGGGCATCCATGAACGCCATTAATGAATCCCATTGCTCGGCGAATCCTTTTTCGGCTTGTTTAAGTGATGTAAGATCAAGCAGCGTGGCTACCGTCTTGCCGGTACCGGGTGTACTGCTGATATTGATCATCACAGTCTTCTTATTACCGTCACGGTCCGAGAATTTAAACTCGTAAATATCTGGAGCGGACCCAGGATCGAGACGGCGGAGCAGGTGATATCTCTTTAACCGGCCGAGGTCCTCCTTCGCCACGAACTCCACCCAGCTTTTCTTTCCTTCGATCTCTTCGCGTGAATAACCGGATAATTTTTCAAACGAAGTGTTTATCGATGTAATTATGGTTTCCTCGTTGACCAGGGCGATTGCAGTGGTGATATTCTCGAAGGCATGTAGCTGCTTAATGTGTACTTCCTGCAACAGGGGAGCAGCGCTCTTATCTGATGACGTATCTCTAAATCCTATGAAAATGCAGGCAGGCGCCCCTTTTTCATTATCGATCCAGGAGATATGCAGTTCCGCGGGAATTGAATTACCGTCTTGCCTGATGAGAGTTCGATCCAGCACGGCAGGCATACTTTTTTTCAAAATTTCCTGTATGTCCTGTTCCAACTGTGTATACGGTTGAGCGATAACCAGCGCGCCTATTTTTTTACCCAGGATGTCAGCTGCCCCGGTATAACCGAGAAGCCTCAAAAATCTTTGTGATACATTAATTAAGTGACAATCAAGGTCAAGCACCGCCACCGGCTCCAGGGACTGGTCTACCAGCGACCGGTAAAACTTCTCGTCCTCCCGGAGCCCGTCCTCAATGCGCTTCTGCTCGGTGATGTCCTGAAAATGCACGATGAAGTAAGACGGCGCATCCTCCGAATCACCAATTAGCGATATATTCATGGCGGTCCGGATGTTCCTGCCGTCCCGGGAAACCAGCCGTCTCTGAATGGAATCCTCCGGTTTGGCCAGCGAGAGGAAAAGCTGCATCAGGTCGCTGCTGTCCGACCGCTCCTCAGGATGGATTATTTCATCGAACCGACTTTCCAGTATCTCCTTTTCGGTATACCCGACCATGTCATAGAAGGCCTTGTTGGCCTTGAGGAAGATGCCGTCGGTGCTGATAATGGTCAGGCCCGTGGAGAGGTCTTCAAAAGCTGACTGGAAGCGCCGTTCAGCTTCCCTCCAGGCCTTTTCGACCGCGTGATGTTCGGTAATGTCAAGCCAGTGCCCCAGCGTGAGCCAGTTGCCGCCGTATTTAAAATAGGTGATCTTCTCCGATATCCATTTTTTCTTGCCGTCATGAGTAGATATTTTAAACTCATGGCTGGAGCTGTCAGTCTCTCCGAAGAGAAAGAGGGCTGTATTCTGCTTGGGCTTCTGACGGTAACGCGGATTGACCAGTCTCTGGTAATCCTTACCGAAGAGATCATCCTGGCTGTAGCCGGTAATGCGGCGAAACTCGATGTTGGTATAGATAAACTTGCCGTTGCGGGTAATATAAATACCCGCCGGCGAGTTCCTGAACAGGGCAGAGCAGAGCTCTTCCGCTGCCTCCGGCAATATTTTCAGGACATCAGTTTTTTCGGAGATCACGTCCATCAGGCCGCTCCAGATCAACCCAGATTCCCCTCCCATTCCTTAACATAAACTCAGGCTGTAAATGAACAGCCGAAATTTAACAGGCTTATTTTACCTTTATTCATACCATCAGTAAAAGCCACGTGTAATGGCCATAATATGGAAGTGATATAATAACAGAGTTCGGTAAATACCAATTCAAACGTAATCCGGGTGGGAGAAAATTATGAAAACAGGACTAATTACTGCGATTATAGCAATTGTGATTATTTTAATTCCAGGCGCATGCGTGCAGGCGCCTCCTCAGGGGCTGCCTCGAGTGATACCGGTTGGTTGTGTCATGGCCACAACCAGCGCGCCGGCCTGGGGTCCAAATCTTATAAAAGCTGCCAAACTGGCTGTTAGTGAAATTAACGGCAGCGGCGGCGTTAATAACGGGCTAATTGATTTAATTATTGAGGATGAAGGGCCGACGCCGGCCAGTTCCCTTCTTGCTGTGCACAAGCTCATAGATGACAAAAAGGTACAGGTTATTATCGGTTGCACGACCAGCGACGCGGCGCTGGAAGCCGGGCCTTATGCTGAAAGCAAGGGAGTTCCGGTGGTATCGCCGTCGGCAACCTCAGTTGCGCTATCAAAATATAATTGGTCAAAGTGGTTATTCCGCGTTACACCGGATGATTCATTGCAGGGGGGTGTGGTGGCAAAACTGATTAAAGACCGCGGTCTGAAAAAAGTGGCAACGCTGGTTCAGGACACAGTGTACGGGCGTGGGATAGAGGAGATGGCCAAAGAATACCTCAAAGGCAGGGCAGATATCGTGATATCAATCAGGTATGACCCGGCCAAGTTGAGCTACATGACAGAATTGAATTCTATCAAGGACAAGCAACCGGATTGCGTATTGCATGTTGGTTATTATGATGACGGCGCGGTTATTTACCGCCAGGCTGGCGAGCTTGGCATGGGTGATATTCCCTGGATGGCAGTGGATGGTGTCTATGACATGCCGCTTAACAGGCATATTGAATCGGCTAAATTCATGGAGAAAGCAGTCACTGGCACTGTACCGGTATCGGATTTTCAATCGGAGGTTTATAAGTGTTTTCAAACCAATTATAAAATCTCATACCAAACCGAGCCTACTATATACTGCGATACGGCCTATGATGGAATCAAACTGATCGCACTGGCGTTGAAAAAGGCCAATACTTATTATGGTCCCAGCTTGAGGGATGCCATTGCAGAGGTGGGCAAAGACTTTCAGGGTGCCAGCGGAACCATAACCTTCGATCAAACGGGCTCACGGATCGGGGGCAATTATG
>CAZABI010000117.1:0-4578 GCA_964483235.1 uncultured Dehalococcoidales bacterium
GAGGCATATTCATGGAAATAGTCAAATGGTTTGAGGAATTAGGTAAAGCCGATGTGGCCAAGGCAGGCGGCAAAGGCGCTAACCTCGGTGAGTTAGTGAAAGCCGGCCTGCCGGTTCCCCCCGGTTTTGTCATCACCGCCCAGTCATATCAACTTTTCACTACCGTAAGCGGTCTCTCCCAAAAAATTGCACATGTTATAGAAAGCCTGGACGTGGATAACACGGGTGTACTACAGGCCAAAGCCAAGGAAATCCAGGCACTGATAACCAGCACGAATATGCCTTCTAATATACGTGACGAGATACTCAGAGCATATGATGAATTATCAAAGTGTGGTTCTGTAAAAGCCGAGTTCGTTGCCGTCAGGTCCTCGGCGACCATGGAGGATTCTGAGCAGGCCTCCTTTGCCGGGATGAACGCCACCTTCCTGAATGTTAAAGGCAGGGAAAACCTGATAAGAATGGTCAAGGAGTGCTGGGCTTCTCTTTATGGCGCCCGTGTCATCTTCTACCGGGCCAAGAAGGAGTTTCTGGAAGAACCAGTCATTGCAGTAGTTGTTCAGAAAATGGTCAACTCCGACAAGGCCGGCGTTATGTTTACAGCCAATCCCAGTAACAACGATTTATCGAGCCTGGTTATTGAAGGCGCTTTTGGACTGGGTGAAGTTGTTGTCGGCGGACTTGTTTCGCCGGACTATTATGAAGTAGACAAAGCAACACTTAAGATTAAAGACGCCAGGGTTGCTCACAAGAATTTTAAAATTATCCGTGATGAAAAAGGAGAGAACCGGCAAGTAGACTTCTCGGCTAAAGACGGGGAAGCCAGGGTACTTAGTGATGATGATGTGATTGAAGTGACTAAACTCGGATTGAAAATTGAGCAGCACTACCAGAGTCCGCAGGATACCGAATGGGCCATCGAGGGCAACAAAGTTTACATGGTTCAATCACGTCCTATTACGACATTACTTAAGGCTGCCGAACGGGTTGTTGATAGGACGGATCATGAAGAAAGTGTAGAACTCATTCATGGATTCGGGGCAAGCCCCGGCCGCGGCAGCGGTGAGGTACGAGTGTTAGCCTCTCCGGATTCGGATGACGGTTTTGAAAGCGGCGATGTACTGGTTGCGGAAATGACAACTCCGGATTGGGTGCCCCTTATGAAGAAAGCCTCTGCTATTGTAACGGACGGAGGGGGTATGACCTGCCATGCGGCGATAGTCTCGCGTGAGATGGGCGTGCCCTGTGTGGTGGGCACCAGAAATGCGACCAAAGTACTGAAGGACAAAATGCTTGTGACCGTGGATGGGACGCATGGCGTCGTTTATGAAGGTAAATTGAAAGAGGAGAAAAAAACGGAAGAAGAAGCCGCAAGAGTGACAAGGGTGGCCCCGGTGGTGACCGCTACTAAAGTCTATGTGAACCTGGCTATGCCGCACGAAGCCGAAAGAATTGCCAAGGAAGATGTAGAAGGAGTGGGCCTGCTGCGGGCGGAATTCATGGTTATTGATGCCTGCGACGGCGTGCATCCGCGCCAGTTAATGGAAGAAGGTAAAAGCAACCAGTTTGTCGATGCAATGGTGCGCAAGCTTCGCATCTTTACCCGGGCGTTTTACCCGCGGCCGATTATCTACCGTGCCATCGATTTCCGTACCAATGAGTTCCGCAACCTGCGGGGTGGGGATAAATACGAGCCGGTCGAACAAAACCCGATGATAGGTTTCCGCGGTTGCTACAGGTATGTTTTGAACCCGGATCTTTTTGAACTTGAGCTCAAGGTGCTGCAAAAAGTACGCGAGCAGGATAAAAACCTGCACCTGATGATACCCTTTGTGCGTACACTCTGGGAGTTCCAGAAATGTAAAAAAATCATTGACGATAGTGAGTTGGGTGATGACCGTGAGATGGAGCTCTGGGTCATGGCTGAGGTACCCTCGGTGGTGTACTGGCTGGAAGACTACGCCAGGGCGGGTATCACGGGTGTTTCCATAGGATCAAACGACCTGACTCAACTGCTGCTGGGTGTTGATCGTGACAGTGAGGTGTGTGCTCCACTTTATGATGAGCGTGATAAAGCGGTTCTTGAAGCTATAAAATCGATTATCAAGACCTGCCGAAAAATGGGCATCACCTGTTCGATATGTGGGCAGGCTCCCTCCAATTACCCGGATTTTGCCGAGAAGCTGGTTGACTGGGGAATAACTTCAGTCTCTGTCAATCCTGATGTTATCACGCGCGCCCGGCACAATATAGCGGCAGCCGAACAGCGCATGCTGTTAAAGATGGCCCGCAAAATGACTTCCAGCGAAGAATAAATTTTTCCGGTATCGTCGAAAGGCAGGATAGCTGATCCGGCTCAGCGTTCAGGCAATTTAGCTATCCTGCCTTTTCTCTTACCCGCGGCTAATGCTTTATACTAAATCAGATCATCAAATTAAAAAATCATGAAAAACATCAGGAATTTTTGTATCATCGCGCATATCGACCATGGGAAATCTACCCTGGCGGATAGGATACTGGAAATCACAGGCATGGTCAGACAGGCCAGCATCGACCAGATGCTTGACAGCATGGAACTCGAGCGTGAAAGGGGGATCACCATTAAGGCCAAATCGGTTCGTATTCCCTATAAGGGTGCCGACGGCGAAATATATATATTAAACCTTATAGATACACCCGGACATGTTGATTTTAATTACGAGGTGTCACGCAGCCTGGAAGCATGCGAGGGCGCTGTACTACTCGTAGATGCAACGCAGGGAGTAGAGGCGCAGACCATTGCCAATACTAACCTTGCGCTGGATGCCGGGTTAAAAATCATTCCTGTGGTAAATAAAATCGATTTGCCCGGCGCCATGATAGATGACTGCTACCTCCAACTGGATCTGATGCTGGGTTTACACATAGAGGATGTATTGCAGATTTCAGCTAAAGATGGTACGGGCGTACGTGAGTTACTGGAGGCGATAGTTCAGCGCGTGCCACCTCCTGGTGTTGATGTTGACAGCCCCTTAAAGTGCCTGATCTTCGATTCATACTATGACAACTACCGTGGAGTGATACCTCATGTGAGGGTGTTTTCCGGCAGCCTCGCCAAAGGCGACAAAATCATGGTCAAGTCCACAGGTAAGACGTATGATGTCGAGGAAACAGGTTACTTCAGCCTCGGACTCGACCCATGTGAAAGGCTATCGGCCGGTGAGGTCGGGTATATCATAGCTTTGATACGTAACGCAGGCGAGATAAATGTCGGAGACACTGTTGTACTGTCTACTGATATAGAAACAGAAGCTATTGCCGGCTTCAGGGTATCACAGTCCATGGTGTATTGCGGTATCTATCCGGTTATAACCAGTGATTACGGTAAACTGGGCGCTGCGCTGGACAAGTTCAAGCTGAATGACTCATCCATTATCTATGAAAAGGAAAATTCCGCAGCCCTGGGTTACGGGTACCGCATAGGTTTTCTTGGTATGTTGCACATGGAGATAGCACTGGAGAGACTAAAAAGAGAATACGAGCAGGAGATTATAGCCACCATGCCGTCTGTTATATATAAAGTGATTACTACGGATGGTGAAATACTGATGCTGGATAATCCATCGAAATTCCCGCTGGAGGGGAGGATTGATCGCATAGAAGAGCCTGTTATCAGGACAAGGATAATCGTTCCCTCTGAATTTGTCGGTCCCTGTATGGAATTATCCGAGGCCAGGCGAGGGGCTATGGTGGGTATTGAGCACCCCGACGACAAACGCGCCATCCTGACTTATGACCTGCCGCTGGCGGAAATGATCACAGATTTTTACGACCGTTTAAAAAGTGTAAGCCGCGGCTATGCCAGCATGGACTATATCTTGAATGGCTATCGTGCCGGTGACCTTGTAAAGGTGGATATCCTGGTGAATAACAACCCTGTTGATGCGCTTTCATATATCGCCCCCAGGGAGGGGGCAGCTTACAAGGGTAGGGCGTTAATATATAAGTTGAGTAAATTAATACCCAAACACCAGTTCAAGATACCGCTGCAGGCAGCCATCGGCGGGCAGGTGATCGCCCGGGCCGATATATTTCCCATACGTAAAGACGTACTGGCTAAATGCTACGGCGGAGATATCACGCGTAAGCGCAAACTTCTGGAGAAACAGAAGGAAGGTAAGAAGAAGATGAAGATGGTCGGATTTGTCGGGGTGCCGCAGGATGCCTTCCTGTCATTGATGAAAATCGAGGAATAATTGAGAATGCGCGGACTGTATATTCACATACCTTTCTGTAAACGTAAGTGCTACTACTGCGATTTCTACTCGGTGGTGGGAAAAACAGAGCTAATGTACCTGTTTGTAGCTGCTGTTTTCAACGAAGCACAAATATATGCGGGTGCCAGGATTGACACGCTTTATCTTGGCGGCGGCACACCGAGTTTGCTGGGATCAAGCAATCTCTTAACGTTAATGGACGGTTTAAAACAGGCGTTCGATTTGTCCCACCTGTGTGAATCTACAATAGAGATTAATCCTGACACGGCTACCAGTGGACTATTTGAAGCTGCCAGGCAATGCGGTTTCAATCGTGTTTCAA
>CAZABI010000118.1:0-4573 GCA_964483235.1 uncultured Dehalococcoidales bacterium
GATAGTCCTCATGCTTATCACCGTGGGCTTCTTGATTTTTTCCATTTCATATCTGATTTCCTCGCAAGCTGATACGTCACCGCCGGGGCTGTTAACCTGGATGACGATGGCCTTCACCTCGAAATCATCGCTGGCTCTCTCCAGTTGGTGCCTGACAAGCGCGGGCGTAATGCCGGAACTGCCAAACAAAGAAACATATGCCTCAGCTTGAATTGGCCCGTTAAGGGAAATAACGGCTATCTTGTTGCCCGCCATGATGGTACAGGCTGATATAACGAGTAAAGAGCAAACCATTAAAATCATTGCAATTACATTCTTCAGCATAATTGGCCTCCAACTTAAGACTTCCTGCCGGGCTATAATAAGCGATGTTTATTAAGATACTGAAATTATATAGTAATCTATCTAAGTAGTTATGCCCTTATCAAGAGTATCAAGATAACATTGGAGTATCACTGTTGCTGCAGCAGAATCTATACTGCTTTTTAGCTTATCCCCTTTTTTCCCGGCCTCCCGCAGCCTTTGATTCGCGGTCACTGAGGAAAGACGTTCATCCTGCATGATTATGTCTATTTTAGTCTGTTCCGCAAGCTTGTTCTTAAACTCAAGAACTTTTTCAGCCTGTTTACCCACGCTGCCATCCAGTGAATAAGGAAGGCCGATTATCAGCTTTCTGGCATCATATTTTATCACCAGGTTTAATATTTCCTGGAACGTTATGTCATCGCTTTGTCTAAAAATTGTTTTTAACGGTGTGGCCAGGGTTTGTGAAGGATCAGAAACAGATACGCCAATCCTCCTGTCGCCCACATCCAATCCCATAATGCGTGACATATCAGGCCTTTATACTCTCTTCAACATATTTGGTGACTGCTGATAGCGCTGCTAAAACCTTTTCCCTATCTTTAGCACCTGCCTGGGCCATTTCCGCTTTACCGCCACCGCTGCCTCCGGCTATCTCCGACATTTTCTTTATGAGTTTGCCACTGTGTAAACCCCTGGCAACAAGATCGGGTGTGATAGTGGCCATAAAATACGGCTTATCTTCATATACTGTGGCCAGCACAATTACTGCGCTCTTCAATTTATCCCTCACAAGATCGCCCAACTGCATAAGAGCCGGCATCGGTGCTGGAGAAACCTGTGCACTGAGAACCTTAACACCGCTCACTTCTTTCAAGTTATCGCCGATTATCGTATCGATTTCGTATTTAGCTATCTCTTTTTGCAATGAAGCAATGGTCTTATTACCAACACTCAAACTATGGACCATCGCCTTTATCTTGGCGGGTAGTTCCGCCGGCATGGATTTTAATTCACCAGCGGCTTCCTCTAATAGTGCAAATTTTTCATTGATATATGACTCCGCTCCCCTGCCTGTGACTGATTCTATCCTGCGCAGCCCGGTACCGATACTGGCTTCGTTTATTATAAGAAAAGTCCCTATTTCTCCAGTCGACCTTACGTGTGTACCACCGCAAAGTTCGGTGCTGACCCTCGGATCACCGATTTTAACCATCCGGACCGTGTCACCGTATTTTTCTTCAAATAGTGCAATCGCCCCCTCACTGATAGCCCGGCTGTATGGGCAAACATCAATGATCACCGGCAGGTTTTTCCTGATGATACTGTTGACTATCGACTGGACCTCTTTTAATTGTTCTTTACTTATGATCGAAAGATGCGTGAAATCAAAGCGTAATCTGTCCGGAGCAACCAGGGAACCTCGTTGTGAAACATGGCTTCCCAGCACCTTACGTAACGCCATCTGAAGCAGATGCGTTGACGTATGGTTTCGGGCAATATCGTGTCGCCTCTCATCATCAACCACAGCTTCAACCGTATCGCCTGCGGTCAATGTTCCTTTCTCTACATATCCTGTGACTGCTATACCATTCGAAGCAAATGATACAGCATTGGTAACTCTCACTTCGCCTGCATTAGCTCTGATGATGCCGGTGTCCCCAACCTGTCCCCCCATCTCTCCATAGAAAGGGGTTCTGTCCAGTATTAACGTTACGTGGCTTCCCGTTTTGGCTGAATCTACCGGCTGCACCGACTTGTTATCGATTATCTGTATCAGCTTCGATTTAGATGCGAGCTCATCGTACCCGGAAAAAGTAGTGGTTTTTAATTGTGGCGCGAGTTTAGCAATGACATCGGTGTCTTCAGTACTGTTGGTAAATTTATGCGTCGACCTGGTCCTTTCACGTTGTTTTTCCATTTCCGCCTCAACTCCGGCGTGGTCAATATCCATTCCGTGCTCACCGGCAATCTCAGCGCTTAGTTCAAGCGGAAAGCCATAAGTATCCCAGAAGCGA
Organism: uncultured Dehalococcoidales bacterium; assembly: GCA_964483235.1. Lineage (GTDB taxonomy): Bacteria > Chloroflexota > Dehalococcoidia > GIF9 > UBA5629 > CAZABI01. The sequence goes on from CAZABI010000118.1 coordinate 2,322, forward strand.
AACACTTCTTCACTGAGAAGACAATTTCTACCCTGGGCCTTGGCATCAGTAATAGCTTTTTCACATAGATTTACACCTGCATCAAGGGTGTCGATGAATTTCTCCTCTTCGTTGTTAATTATGTCAAATATAAGCTTCTGGTTTGCGACAAGTTCCGGATAAAAAACTCCCATCTTGTCTATGACAACATCAGCCATTTCACTGATAAATGGTTTTCTCAGTCCGAGCTTCCTGCCGAGGAAACATGCGCGTCTAAGTATTCTCCTCAGTATATACCCTCTCCCCTCATTTGATGGGAGTAAACCATCCGCGATTAAAAACGTAATCCCTCGGCTGTGCTCAGCAATGATTTTCAAAGCCCTCTCAGCAGCTTCATCTATATCCGTCTTTTTGCCTGTTAATTTACCTATCTTCTGTAATAATGGAGCAAACAGATCTGTAGCATAAACGGAAGGATTGCCTTTAATTACAGCAACTACCCGTTCTAATCCCATACCTGTATCAATATTCGGTTTAGGTAAGGGACTCCGACTACCGTCCCGATTCTGGTTGTATTGCATAAAGACCAGGTTCCATATCTCGGAAAACCTGCTACAACTACAGGAAGGATCACAGCCCGGTTTTCCGCAGCCGAAGTTGGCTCCAAAATCATAATGTATTTCACTGCACGGTCCGCAAGGACCGGAATCGCCTGCCGGGCCCCAGAAATTGTCCTTCTCTCCCAACCTGACTATCTTTTCTGCCGTGACGCCTATGCTTCTCCATATATCGAAAGCCTCATCATCATCCAGAAAGACAGTCACCCAGAGTTTTTCAGCGGGTAGTTTTAAACGCTCCGTTACGTACTCCCAGCCCCAGGCGATAGCTTCCTTCTTAAAATAATCACCGACGCTGAAGTTGCCCAGCATCTCAAAGAAAGTAAGGTGCTTGTCATCACCCACTGACTCGATATCCGTGGTCCTGAAACACTTCTGGCAGGATACCAACCTCGGTTTAGGCGGTGTAGAGCTTCCAAGAAAGTATGGTTTTATCTGTACCATGCCTGCCGTGGTTAACAGGAGGGTCGGATCACCATGCGGAATCAGAGAGGAACTTGGTATTACCTTATGGTCCTTCTCTTTAAAAAAAATTAGAAATGAGTCGCGTATTTCCTTGCTGTTCATGGACAGTCTCCTCACAGCATTTTATTCGACATCGCCTTTCCCGGTCAATCGTAATGACAATAAAATCTTGATTCGGTATTGCTCAACCGGATTTTTAACAAGCAAACGAACATATGTTACAATCTAAAAACCGGGGAGGCAAACATGCCGATATACGAGTACTGGTGTAAAAACTGCCGAAAAAAACTTGATATTTATTCACCTGTGTTTACCAGCGATAATCCGGTTTGCCCTGAATGTAATCAGCCGTCGCTGCAACGTCTATTATCTACCTTCATGGTGCAAAAATCATATAAAGATATATATGATAACATCCTTTCAGACGCGCAGCTAATGAAAGGGATGATGGGCAATGATCCTAAATCTCTTACAGAATGGAACAAACGTATGAGCGGTGGAGAACCAGTTGCGCCGCAATACCAGGAAACGCTGGAAAGGATGGAGCGCGGTGAAATGCCAGCTTCCCCCACAGGAAGTGAAACAGCCATAGATAATTCATCATCAAGCCCGGAGTAACAAGATGCCTATATACGAGTATCATTGTAAGCCCTGCGATAAAAAGGTTAGCCTGTTTATGAAGATATCCGCGTATGATCCCAGCCCCATCTGTCCTAATTGCGGAAAACATGAGCTTTCACGCATTTTCACCAGTGTTGCCATCCGCAATGCATATAGCCCGGGGGCAGTAAGCGAATCGAGCCCGGACTATTACAAGGATCCGAGGAATATCGGCCGCAACCTCGAAAAACGCTTTAAAGACATGAACATTGAAATGCCATCTGAAATAAGTAAGAGCCTGGATAAGGCCCGTGAAGGTGTTCTTCCTGACTCTTTAAAGGACTTGGGCAATGCTACCCCGGATTCTTCGTATCATTGACGTTAATCTAAACCGTGTCAGTGAAGGACTGCGCGTCCTTGAAGATATCTCACGTTTTATTCTCGAAGACGCGCAATCAAGCCGCCAGTTAAAATCTATCCGTCATTTCGTCAGCCAACCAGCCAGGAAGATGGATGTGCCACTTACAGAATTCAGGGATGCAGAGGGAGACATTGGCGCAGAATTCGATCTAACGGGCAGCCATATTAACC
>CAZABI010000119.1:0-4563 GCA_964483235.1 uncultured Dehalococcoidales bacterium
TTTTTCCCTGGGGTAATCTTTTAATGCTTCACCGAGAAGCTCCTCAATCTTGCCAAAACCATAAAGAGGAGCTGTGTCGATATAATAACCACCACTGTCTAAAAAGAGTTTGACGATCTTTTTTGCTTTCTCTTTGTTAATTTCAGAGAATACGCTCGCCAATGGAAATGTTCCTAAACCAACACGATTTTTCATAATCATTTTTTTATTTTACCAAAGTCATTATACAATTTTCTGGCACAAAATTGTATAATTAAGTTTAGCTATGCCGAAGAAAAACACGACTTTACCAAAACTGTTAGCCATCCGCCAAGCTGCAGAGGTTTTGAATGTCCATGTTGAAACTTTAAGACGTTTTTGTTCCCATTAAAAATGGTGCTCCTGCTCTGCAATTAGAATATCAAAGGTTAGAACTGAACAAAAAGCCCGCCACGAAGGCACAAACGGCAGCTCTTGTGTTCATTCGTGCACGATGGAGGAGAGGGTGGGATTCGAACCCACGGTAACCTTGCGGCTACATTCGCTTTCCAAGCGAAGGCACTAGACCACTATGCGACCTCTCCAATAAACCACTATTTAACAAATCTCTTATCTGTTGTTTTAAAAACTTTTTACCTTCTGCAGTTTTTAAATATTTTTCTCTTCTTCTAGCATCTGATTCTAAATAATAAGCTTCGTAGTGAACAAGTTTAAATGGTAATTTACTCTTTGTATATTTTACTTTCCTTAATTTATGTTCTTGTATTCTTCTTTTTAAATCTGACGTAAATCCAGTATAAAATCGATTGTTTGTTAAATATAAAATATAAACATAAAACATATGTTTTATAGGATTCGTCCTGTCATTCGACAGGACGCCACGCCGAATGGCTGTGGCGAACCCACGGTAACCTTGCGGCTACATTCGCTTTCCAAGCGAAGGCACTAGCCCACTATGCGACCTTTCCAATCTTTCTGATTTTAGCATATTTTTTAAGAGTTCAGTCTAGTAGTGGTATTATGAGTTATAAAACCACACTTGGTGTATAAATTCTTTTGGGGAAACAATTTTAGTTTGCTTGAATTTTTTAAGAGAAAGAAGATGTTTTTTATCACCTGTTATTAAATAGTTTGCTTTTCCTTCCAAGCAACATTCAAGATAAATATTGTCTTTGGGATCTTTACACAAAGAAATTCTTTTTTGAGGATAAATTAATAAAACTTCTTCATTAAATAAATATTTGAGCGCTTGAAAATTTTGAGGTTTTAAGAATTTTTTGATTTTTGGATATTGAAAGACTTTAAATACTTCAGCCTTTATTTCTATGGAAATTAAAACAATAATTTTCTTTTTTTCCCAAAAATTGAAAATTTTGCTAGTAGTGGGACTTTTTGTTAAAAAAAAGCTGACGAAAATATTAGCATCTAAAACCACTCTCATCTTTTTCTTGCCCAAGATTTAGCTTTTTCTGCCAATCTTATGGCTTGTTTATCGGAAAGATTTATTTTTTTGGCGGTTTTACGGATAAGAGCAAAGGAAGCGGTTTTAACTTCTTCTTTTTCTAAATAAATTCTGACAGCTTCTCTCAAAAATTCACTCCTTGAAGCCTTTTTTTGTCGAGCCATGGAGTCAACGTTTTTTAAGAGAAGTTTGGGAATGGTGAAATTGATTAATTGAGTATTCATAATAAAAGCATTATATAAACTTTATATAATGCTGTCAATGAGTTGCATAGTAATGTTGAGGTAAAGAATATAAATTTATAGGTTATAATATAAACATGGATCAGATTGAAGAGGTGTTATCAAAAACTGATATTGTTGAGCTTGTTAATTCTTATATCTCCCTGAAAAAAACCGGCAGGAGTTTTAAGGCTCTCTGTCCGTTTCATTCGGAAAAAACACCTTCTTTTGTAGTTTCCCAGGAATTGCAGATTTTTAAATGTTTTGGATGTTTTCCTGCTGGATCATTGATCTGCGGCAGTCCTTCCTTAAAACAAATAGAAAAAATCAAAGTTGGTGACAAAGTTTTAACCCATAAAGGAAAATACCAGCCGGTCCAACTAAAATTTAAAAGAGAATACGAGGGTATATTGGTTGAAATTGAAACAAGAAAATTAAAAGAACCAGTAACTTTGACTGAAGATCATAAGGTTTTTGTAATTAAAGCAAAAACCTGTAAATATAAAACGAGAAAGACAAGGATTTGTAATTGGAATTGCGGTTTTTCTTGCCCGACAAAGTACTTTAAAAATTACAAAATAGAAAAGATCCCCGCCAAAAAATTGGCTAAGAATGATTTTCTGCTCTATCCAGTCATTAAAGAAGAAAAAAATATTGAATTATTAGATCTATCTAAATTTATTACCCGAGTTTTACCTCCTCATGGCACTAAACCCAGGAAAATAAACTATAAAGTTGCTGTTAACAATAACTTTATAAAGCTACTAGGCTATTATATTGCAGAAGGAAGCAACCACCGTGCATATATCAGATTTAGTCTTGGTAATCATGAAGAAACATTTGCCAAAGAAATCCAAGGTTTAATTAAGAAAATATTTGGTTTGAATTCTGCCATTCATAGACAAAAATCTGATGATAAAACTGGTATCGAGATAACTTGTTGTCATTCAATGCTGGCCAATGTATTTGAAAATCTTTGCGGCAAACATGCTAGAAATAAACACATTCCCTTTTTATTTCATAATCTGTCGATTAATAAACAAAAAATACTGCTTGAGTCTATCTTCAAAGGAGATGGTTACACAACTAAAGAGACTAAGAAATCCAGAGCAGGAGCCAAAACGATTACTACAGTTTCATCGGTATTAGCTTATCAATTAAGGAATATTCTTCTCAGAGTTGGTTATCCCCCTACTGTTATGGTTAGTCCTGCTTACAAGAGCAGTCAAGGAACTAACCACCAGAAAGCTTTTAGAATTTCATGGCGGGAAGATTTATTAGCCAATTATAGTTGTTTTTACAAAAAAAATAATGTCAATTATTGGCTTTTACCTATAAAAAAAATAAAGAAGAGTTTTTTTAAAGGCAAAGTTTATAATTTAATGGTCGTTGAAGATCATTCTTATATAGCCAACAATTTTGCTGTAGGAAATTGCGGCGCTGGGGGGAACGCGATTAAGTTTGTGATGGAATATGAGAAAATGGAGTTTCCCGAAGCTTTGCGTTTGCTGGCGGAGAGGGCGGGAGTGAAGCTGGATAAATACAGGCCGGACGGACATCAGCAGGAAAGAGATAAACTATATAGCCTTAATAATTTAGCTTCGGAATATTACCATTTTATTCTTACAACTCATTCTGCCGGCAAGAAAGCGCTGATTTATTTGCGAAGCAGGGGAATAAATACGGCGAGCATAAAGAGTTTTAAGCTTGGTTACGCGCCGGTTGGTTGGGAAAATTTGGCCAATTTTTTGATCAGAAAAAAGGGATATAAAGGGGAAGAGTTGGAAAAAGCGGGATTAGTTATTGTCAGAGGCCAGAAGCCAGATACCAGCAACCAGAAGCCAGAAATCAGCAAAAATACTGGAAACAGGAGGCTGGCAACTGGTGGCTATTACGACCGTTTTAGAGATAGGATAATTTTTCCTATTTTTGATCACAGAGGAAATATTGTCGGATTTTCCGGCAGGGTGTTGGAAAAAGATGTTAAACAGGCAAAATATATTAATACGCCGGAAACAGAAATTTACCATAAATCGCAAACACTCTATGGCTTGTACCAATCAAGAAATGCAATTAGGGAGAAAAATACAGTAATTTTAACGGAGGGGGAATTTGATGTAATTTCTTCCCATCAGCTGGGAATTAAGAATATTGTTGCTATAAAAGGAAGCGCATTTACTGAACAGCAAGTAGAACTTCTAGCGAGGTTTACTAAAAATTTTTATTTTTGTCTGGATACAGACAGCGCCGGACGGCAGGCGGCCAAAAGAGGGATTGAACTGTCAGAGATTCGGGATGTAAATGTCCGCGCTGTTAATTTGCCAATTGGCAAGGATGCTGACGAGTGCATAAGAACTGATCCTAAATTATGGAAGCAGGCGGTTAAAAAAGCGGTATCGGTATATGATTTTTACTTGAGTTCGGCGATAAAAAATTTTGGATTTGAGAACGGCGAAGCTAAAAAAAGAGTTGTTGAGGAAGTTTTGCCTTTACTGAACAAAATTACTAATGAAGTGGTTAAAGCCCATTATTTGAAAAAATTAGCGGAAACGATAGAGGTTTCTGAAGAGTCGGTGATGCGGGAAGCCAAAAGAAAGGAAGATCAGAGCAGTTTTCCGGCAAGAGTTATGAAACAAGAAAAGGAGGTTTTAGTTAAGACGAAATCAGGAGCATTAGAAGAGTATCTTTTGATTTTGATCCTTCATTCGGGTGATGATTTTAACTTGCTGTTAAAGGAGGCAAAACTGAAAATGCTGATTGATCCGGCAGTAAAAAAAACTTTTTCTTATATTGAAAAATATGGAGAAAAAAATAAGAAGTTTAAAATAGCTGATTTTGTTAAAACTTTACCGGAAGAGCTTTTGGATACAACAAGCCGATTGTATCTGGAGGATTTACGGG
>CAZABI010000120.1:0-4543 GCA_964483235.1 uncultured Dehalococcoidales bacterium
TTCTTTGTGGGTGAGAACGGTACCGGCAAGTCAACGCTGTTAAAGGCCATGTGCCGCAAGTGCGGAGTGCATATCTGGGAAGAAACAGAGCGTAGCCGCTTCAAAAATAATCCATACGAAGAACGACTGGCAGAGCACCTGGACGTCAATTGGTGCGACGATCCGGTTAAAGGTGCGTACTTCAGTTCACAGGTATTCCATGACTTCGCGCGCTTTCTGGATGAATGGGCTCGTGCCGATCCCGGTATGCTGAATTACTTCGGAGGGGACTCGTTGCTTACCCAATCTCACGGCCAGTCTCTCATTTCCTTTTTTACCTCACGCTACAAAATTCCGGGCATCTATTTCATGGATGAACCCGAAACTGCCTTATCACCGAAGAGCCAGTTGAAGCTATTAAAGGTGCTTAAAGACATGAGCGGTGACGGGCACGCGCAGTTCATTATCGCCAGCCATTCGCCAATATTGCTGGCTTACCCCGGTGCAATACTCTACAATTTCGACAGCGTCCCGGTTAAACCTATTAATTATGAAGATACAGAGTATTACCAGTGTTACCGGGATTTCCTGAATAATAAGGATAAGTACCTGGAACAGCTCTGAAACACGGGCCTGAGGGATCAGCCCCTTCCATTGAAAAGCACAGTCACGATGTCCCCATCCTGAACTTCATATTCACGGCTTTCAACGCGCTGACGGCCTGCTTTTACCACGGCAGCCTCATTACCCAACTCGATAAGGTCTTCATAGCGGGTAACTTCCATGCGGATGAAGCCAGTTTCCATGGCAGTATGTATCTTGCCCGCGGCGACCGGCGCTTTATCTCCCTGGCGGCAGGTCCAGGCGCGCACCTCGTCCTCGCCGGTGGTGAAGAAATTGACCAGTCCCAGCAGGCGGTAGGCGGTCGATAACAACCTTTCCATGGACGATTCTTCCAGGCCCATTTCCTTGAGGAAAGCCCCGCGCTCGGCAGGTTCAAGCTGGCTGATATCGGCCTCATCGCGCCCGCAGATAGTGATTATCCCGGCACCCTCTGCCTGTGCCAGCAGTCCCAGTGCTGTAACGTGGCGGTTTCCCGCATCATCCACCGATTTAATATTGGCTATGTAGAGCACGGGCTTAAGAGATACGAGATTACATTCTCGAATGCTGGCAAGTTCGCGCGGGGAGAGCCCCTGCCTGCGGGCTGGCACACCCTGCTGAAGAGCGGAATGTACCCTGGCGCAGTCCTCAGTTTCACGGACTGCATCCTTATCGCCGGCACGGGCCTTTTTAGCCAGGCGGTTGAGCTTATTTTCCAGCGTAATGCTATCGGCTACCATAAGCTCAAGATCAACCGTCTCTACATCGCGGACAGGGTCGATAGTATTAAACTCAAAAGGCACATTGCCGTCTTCGAAGCAGCGCACTGCATGTAGCAGCGCATCGACGTCTTTAACATAGCTAAGTAGTTTAGAGGACCGCCCATTGCTGTTGGGGTCGGCTTTAAGTCCGGGGATATCTACCGTCTCCAGGGTGGCATAGCCGGTTTTTAACGGGCAGTACATTTCTACCAGCCTGTCGATGCGGCGGTCGGGAACGCTGACCACAGCGCGATTAGCCTCCTGCCCACCGTAACCGGCCGCGCCCGCTGCTGTAATAGCATTGAAAATGGTCGTCTTGCCACAGGATGGCACCCCGATCAGACCGCAGGTTAAACCCATTTTTTCATTCCTTATTGTTATTGCGGCGTTCCGGGCACGTGCGCAGGCGTAGTTCTCCTGCCGCTGTTACCGCTGAACCTGAGAAAAGTTGATCAATAAAAAGCCTGCAGCTAAGCCGCAGGCCGCAATCTTTCCAGGTTAGATCCGGTCAATATGATAGCAGATATAAGCACGCAGTGGCAAAACAGCAATGCCCTAAGCATTTCGGCTTAGCTAAACGTAACAATATATGCGCTTCTGCGCATAATTAAATTAAGTGTTAGGGCGGATGGTGGTAAATTCCGGCGATGTTAAAGTTTAATCAGAAAAGAGAACAGGGAACCGGAAAAATAAGGATAGAAAAATAAACAACAGGAGGATAAGACAATGGCGGAAGTAACAGAGTTCAACAAAGTGACCACGGCGGTTGAGGAAGGTACCAGGCAGGGATTCTGGGCTGACAAGGTTGCCTGCTGGGAGAAGAGCCATTGTCCCGAGATGATCAAGGCCGAATGCCCGGCGGTTAAATATCAGTTCCTGCCCTGCTGGGAGATCGAGGGAACCTACTGCAAACTGGATGACAGGGGCGCCACGGGCCGCGACACCAGCGTGTGCGAGACCTGCCAGATGTACAAAAAGTACGGCAATGGCGAGCCCATCAGGATCAGGCTCTTCGGCAAGGGTATCGATACCAGCCTGAACGAGATGGAAAAGGTAACCCGGTAAACAGGACAATTTAAGAGCAACCGCTCAGGGCCGGCTTAGAGAAGCCGGCCCTGAGTTTTTATTTGTGTTAAGATGGGCAGTCATTTTATTGCCAGATACAGGAGGCATACTATGGAGATAGGCAGCAATTGGAATATTATCAGGCAGGTATTTGACGAAGCGCAAAAAAGTTGTTTTCATTATGCCGTTGCTACGGTTAATGGGGATGGTTCCCCGAGCGTGGCCCCCATCGGTTCACTTATACTCAGGGATAACCTGACAGGTTACTACCTGGAGGAATTCCCATCGAGAATGGGCAAGAACCTGGACCGCAACCCGCGAGTCTGCGTGCTGGCTGTGAATGCCGACAAGATGTACTGGGGGAAATCGCTCATGGATGGTAAATTCGCCACGCCACCGGCTGCCCGGCTGACAGGAACGGCAGGTAAGTTACGTCAGGCCACTCCTGATGAGGTAGCAGGCTGGCAGAAGAAAGTGGCGCTGGTCAGCAAGACCAAAGGTTATAAGCTGATGTGGGAAAATATGACACATGCCCGCGATATCACCTTCGACGGGTTTGAGCCTGTGGAAACAGGCGAGATGACCGCAGGTCTCTGGGACAGGAAATAGCGCGCCTTATTTACTGCCGACCTTAGATTATCGTTTCCTGATCCTGCCCTGTACCGCTTCGCCGTTAAGCTCACGCAGCGCATCGGCGGCTATCCATTTAGCTGATTTTGTATTTTGCGTCTGGATACGCTCTGAAGCCGAAATAGCCAGTTTGTTGAGATTAGCGTTCCTTTTCCCGATCTGACGCAGGGCCCAGTTGACCGATTTTTTTACGTAATTGCGCTCGTCAGAGGCTTCACTCTCGATAATTGGAAGTAAAGCTGCGATCTGCTCGTCGGTGGCCTCCCTGTTGCTCCAGGCCAGGCAGGCCATCAGCGCGAAACCGGCGCGCTTGATAAACTCCTCCTTGCTACCGGCCCACTCAACGGCCTTGCTAAAAGCGGTGCTACTCTTAGCAAACAGGTTCATGCAGACCTGGTCGCACACATCCCACGAATCGAAGTCCTTTACCCAGTCCTCCATCTGTTTTTCCCTGACCAGCTTCGGGTCGTCCACCATGCCGGCCAGTATGCGGGCCTCATGCAGCCTGGTCTGCCAGAGCCTCTCCGCCAAAGCATGGTCCTTACCCGCCTGTCTGGCCAGCTTACGCAACTCAGGAATGGAGACGCCGAGCGTGTTCTCAGGATTGATGCCGAACCTGGCCATGCCCTTCACCTTATCCGGGTTGGCCAGTGATTTTAACCTGTTGAGTATCTCTTCAAGCTGCATAGAATTAACGGCAAACAGTTATTACAATCAGAAAGATAGTTTATTTCATCCCCACTGCTTTTCTAACCAAATAGCCCTGCAGCCGCTTGCCTGCCCTGTTTCTTTGTGAGCGATTTACTGGTGGGTTTGCATTTTGCCACCGAGCCGGGGGGGGGTTGCAGACGTGCGCCATTTATAGCACATGGCTGTTCTATACGCCAGGATTGGTGTTGCCGGCGCTAAGCGGTTATAAGCTCAACAATATCACAGGATAGAAATAATTTGGTCAGTCGAAACTGAAGCTTTTTTCCCTGAATAGTCGCAGGCATACGGTCACCACGTCCGTATCGTATTTTGTGCCGCGGTTTTTATCAATTTCTTCCAGGGCTGCATTCATTCCCAGCGCGGCCCTGTAAGGCCTGTAGGAGCTCATGGCTTCTACGACATCGGCTACCGCGATAATACGCGCCTCAGGAGTTATCTCATCCCCTTTTAATCCAGCCGGGTATCCCGAGCCGTCAAGACGCTCATGGTGTTGCATAACCATCTTACAAATTGGCCAGGGGAAATCGATGCTTTTTAAGATCTCCCTTCCAGTAGCAGGATGCCCCTGTATGATCTGCATTTCGATCCCGCCGAGCTTGCCGGGTTTGCTGAGCAGGTCAGACGGCACACTGATTTTGCCGATGTCGTGTAGTATGCCTGCTATCCTGATGGAATTCACCTTGTCCTCGGGCATCCCCATCTCGGTGGCAATGGCTGCTGCCAGCTTGGCCACGCGCTGCTGGTGACCGGCGGTATAGGGATCGCGTACCTCAGCGATCATGGCGATGGTGTCT
>CAZABI010000121.1:0-4531 GCA_964483235.1 uncultured Dehalococcoidales bacterium
AAAGGACATCATAAACTGCCGGGAGTCCACCAGCGGTTCCTTCGGTGTGAACTTCAGCATCGGTATCTGCCCCCGCATAGAGGAGATGCTGGACGTCTGCATCGAAGAACGCCTCCCTATCGAAACCTCGGTTTACAAGCCCGATGCGCTGGCAAAACGCATCAAGGACAGTGGCCTGCCCTGGATACATAAAGCAGCCCGCATTAAAGACGCCATACACGCGCAGGAAGTCGGCGCCGACGCCATAATCCTGGTGGGGCTGGAGGGCGCGGGCATTAAGAATCCTGAACAGTTACCGACCTTAACCACTATAACCTGGGGCCGTAAATTTATTAAGGTGCCACTGATCGCTGCGGGCGGTATAGCTGACGCCCACGGGTTCCTCGCTGCCATGTCCATGGGCGCCGACGGCATCATGATGGGCAGCGCTTTCATGGCAACCAGGGAATGTCCACTGAACGAAGCAAACAAGCGGAAGATCGTCGCGCTTAACCCGGGCGACCCGGAACTGCGCAAATACGTTATGACACCCACCCAACTCCGTACACCCGGCGAGCCAGCCGACATTCCCCACGATATCGATTGGTCGAAGGTTGTATCGTTTGCCACTGGCTCTATCGACCGCGTGATGACGGTCAAGGAACTGGTTGAAGGCATTGTTTCAGGCGCCGGTGAAATTATAAACGGCTGGGGTTTTGCCACGAGAATCACTAAATAAAAATACCCCGGCCTCACATTGTTAAAGCCGGGGTATCCTCTCCTCATAAACGGATTTACTAATCCACGTTCTATGCGCTCGTTTTCAAGCTTGATGCCTGTTTTTTCTTTTCTTCATCTGCCAGCCTTCCGCACGATTCCACACCATATTCAGTTGTCGGCAGGCTTTCCCTGAACTCGATATAACGCGGCACCTTATAAGCGGTCAGCTTCCGCCGGCAATAGGCCTGCAACTCTTCTAAAGTGCATTTCTTACCTGTACGCAGTACCACCCATGCTTTCACTGATTCGCCCTGTACCGAATCCGGTATACCGCTGACACAGACTGCTGCTACTGCCGGATGAGACCTGATTACAGTGGCTATTTCCTCCGGCCACACCTGGAACCCGCTTATCTTAATCAACTGCTTCTTCCTCGCTGTAATGAAAATATAACCGTCATCATCCATGTAACCAATATCACCGGTGTACAACCAGCCGTCACGGAGCATTTCACCGGTCTCTTCAAGGCTGTTCCAAAAACCCTGCATAACCTGAGGGCACTTAACGGCGATCTCACCAGCCTTGCCACGGGGCATATCGCGCTCACCTTTCTCGGAGTCCACTATCTTGATGATCACGTCAGGTAAAGGCAACCCACACGAGCCCTCTTTTATCTGGCCTTTAATTGGATCTGCGGTTATAGCTGCAGCCGTTTCAGTCAGTCCATAACCCTGGATGATCCATTTTCCCGTGGCGGTGAAAAAACTTTCACGTAATTCTGTAGATAACGCGGTTGCGCCCGAAATATAAATTTTGATGGAACTCAGATCAACTTTCTTTGACTTAACATCTCTATGTTCAAGCACCGCTTTAAATAATGTTGGAACCGCCGGGAAAAAGGCCGGTTTTGTTCTCGTAATCGTGTTTAACAGCTCATCATGATCACGAGGATCAGGTACGATAGCCAGCGGATTATGACCCACAATTGCCGTTGCCAGTACGGCTGCATTACCGAAAACATGAAACAACGGCAGAGTCAGCAAGATTATGTCATCCCATTCCAAGAGCACGGAATTAGTCCAGGCTCTGATCTGCATCGCCTCTGCTATCAAAGCTTTATGCGTCAGCATGATTCCTCTGGGTGTGCCGGTAGTACCGCCGCTCTGCAGGATCAATGCGATATCCTCCGGTCTTACTCTCAGGTTCAGGTACGCGTCATTTCTATGAAGTTCAACGATGTCACACATCCACGAATCGTTACCCCTCAGCCGCGGCCTCTTACCGGCGGTTTCCTTTACTGTTTGAACAGCCTGAATTTTGGCCACCAGATCAGGATACTCGTCTACGTCTACAGCTATTACTGACTTTAGACGGCTATTCCGTGTCTGGATAGATTTAATAACCGGGTAAAGTGCGCTGAATACAATAGCTGCTTCTACTCCACTTTCACTTATGCTGCGTTTAAGCTCTTCCTGCGTATACAACGGATTGAGCGGCACCGGTATACCGCCGGCTTTCCAGACTGCGAACTGGCTTATGATAGCTTGAGGGCTGATGGGTAGGATGATAGCAACGGTGGTCCCCGTTTTTACACCCCGGGCAGCCAATCCTGCTGCCATAGCTGCGGTCAACCGGTCTACTTCACCATAGGTAAGCCGCTGCTCCTTGAAAATGGTAAAAATATGTTCCGGCCTTTGTTTTGCCGTGGTTGACAGGATATCTACGAGCGTGGACTGGGGATAGGGTTCTAAGGTATAAGGTACTCCGGCATCGTAGCTCTTAAACCATTGATTCTCAGCCATATCACACCTCCTATCTATCTATTTAAATATGTGTATTTTTAATTATAATGTCTTTTATAGAAAGTTAAAATTAAGTACGGGCATGGTATCAACAGGAATCTGCAGCTTACTTACGCCACAATGAACCATCACATTTCCTGAATTTCGAGTATCCTGTCCACCCTGAAAGTCCTGGTCTCATGTCGTTTCAGGCAGAAGGCACGCATACCCAGGAACTTCACGCCATTGTACTCGGACTCCCCGATCGACTGCGGTTCGACGATCCTGCTGGATTTTTCATCATTGGGTCTCAGGTAGACCATCTTCAGGGCCTGCCGGTACTTAATGGCCTTTTTTATCATTTGCACCTTTTGCTCCATTGGGGTCGTTTGTTCTGCCTTCTCATATTGAAAGCGGGTGAGAAATTTTACCACCCTGTAGTCGGCCCAGATATTATTTTTATTTATCTTCTGCCTTAGCACTAAGCCTTCGAGGGTTGTGCACCGGCTCAAAGCAACATACATCTGGCCGTGAGCAAACGTGCCTTTGCCAATATCAATGATCACACGGCCGAAAGTCTTTCCCTGGCTTTTGTGGATTGTCACCGCCCAGGCCAGCATCAACGGGAACTGGGTAAATGTCCCTACAACTTCAGATTGCAGATGTCCATCCTGCATGAAAAATCTGAATATCTCCCATGTATAAGGTGTAATATCCACTGTCTCGCCATGGGCTAACCGTGCTTCAATACAATCCTCCCCGTTTTTCATGGACCTGATGCCCAGTACTGTCCCGATGGTACCGTTCACCCAGCGGCCGTCGGTGTCGTTATTCAGCATCATGATCTGCGCCCCCAGCTTTAGCTTGAGCTCGATGCGAGTGGGTATATAGTCTTTGCCGAAATCTCCTTTCACCTCAGCCTTGAAGGTATGGGACCGTTCCCTCAGCTTATTCAACTGCTTGAGGTTTATTTGATCGGCCAGGGCATTGGTCGTGGTCAGGCAGATGAAGAATTCACCCTTTTTCGGCTCAAAGTCTGGGTTGTACTGTTCGTTGAGCAGCAACATGTCATCTTCCGTAACCGAGTTGTTACGAATGGCGTTGAGCATGGAGATAAAGCGTTGATCCTGTTGCCGGTAAATGTCCTCCAGCTCAACCAATTCCATCTCCAGCCCGTTAAAGGCATGTGCCGAGAAGAAATAAGGAGTCTCATACATTGACTGGAATACCTGCTTCTCATCTCCAGTCACGACAGGTGGCAGTTGGTAGAGATCGCCGATAAAGATCATTTGCAGCCCGCCAAAGGGTTTATTCTTTTTCGGTCCATGTATCTGCAGGAAGGTATTCATGCAATCCAGCAGGTCGGCCCGCACCATTGAGACCTCGTCTATGATAACGGCCTGTAGCCCTTTATATGAGGCGGCGTCCTCTTCTCCCACACGTATGTTGATAACCTTGGTCGGAGTAATATCGGGCTTGAAGTGAAAGAAGGAATGGATGGTCTGCCCCTGCACGTTGAGCGCCGCAACACCGGTCGGAGCCAGCGCAACCATGTTTTTACGAGTGATGCTACGGAAATATTCCAGCAGTGTGGACTTACCCGTACCGGCCCGCCCGGTTATGAACACGTTCCGGCTGCTATTCTCCATGATATCCAGCGCCCGTTTGAATTGCTGATTGATCTCGATATCCATCTTATCTGTCAAAAGAACACGCTGCTGCCTATTTTGGATATGCCTGCCTCTCGCCTGTTAAGCTATCATATCATGCTTTAGTGCCCGGCAGGAGTACAAAATATTGACCTGAACTGGTTTTTTCATTACTATGAATTTGCTCATTTAAGTCATCGCATCTGTCGATATACCGTATCTTTCGGGACGGGAATTTATGAAAATCAGGGAGCTGCTGGAACTGGCCATTCAGAGAAGGGCCTCCGATCTGCATCTCCGTGTGCCTTCACCACCCGTGGTTCGTATCGACGGCGAACTTTACCCGCTGGAAAATTTAAAGCCGATGTCCCCGGCTGATATAGAAGCTATTTTTGAAGAGGT
>CAZABI010000122.1:0-2932 GCA_964483235.1 uncultured Dehalococcoidales bacterium
CAGAACTCGTTGGGCCGGGCTTACCAATGTTTACTCCAAAAGGCACCGTCATTAAAGAAGAATTGCAGAATCACATAGAAAAGGTCTGCAAAAATTACGGTTTTCAAAAAGTAATCACGCCACATCTCGCAAAAATAGAACTTTATGAACTTTCCGGACACGCGAAAAAGTTTGGTGACGAACTTTTTCATGTTATTTCATCTAAAAAACATGATTTTGTTATGAAACCGGTCCAATGTCCGCATCAAACTCAAATTTATGCCTCAAGAATGCGATCATACCGGGATCTTCCAATAAGGTATATGGAATCCGAAAAGCAGTATCGCGCTGAAAAACCGGGCGAAGTGGGTGGACTTAACCGAGTTTACGCCATAACCGTGGAAGACGGTCACTCGTTTTGTAGGGTGGACCAAGTTAAAGACGAAGTAAAAGGCATGATCAGTATCATCAAGGAATTTTACTCCGCTTTAGGTCTGTGGGAAAATTCTTGGGTATCGCTGTCGTTTAGAGACTATGACCATCCCGAAAAATATATTGGTGAACCAAAAGACTGGGATGAATGCGAGAAAATGTTGCAGGAAGTCTCGGACGAAATGGGGCTGAACGCCAAACTACGCGAAGGAGAGGCAGCTCTATATGGACCAAAAATAGATGTTATGTTCAGGGACGCGCTCGGAAAAGAAATACAAATCCCTACCGTTCAAGTTGATTTCGCAACTCCAAAAAGGTTTGAACTATATTATATAAACGAAAAAGGCGAAAAAGTACCTCCTGTGATGGTACATCGGGCTATACTAGGGTCGTATGAACGAATGATAGCACTGTTAATTGAACATTTTGCAGGAGCTTTTCCTGTGTGGCTAGCTCCTGTGCAAGTGCAAATAATACCTATATCGGAAAAAAATGTTGAGTATGCCAACAAAATTTGTGCGCACCTAAAGAAACAAAACATCCGCGCAGAAACAGACGCATCAGACACCACCATGCAATCTAAAATCCGTGAAGCACAGCTACAAAAGGTTCCTTACATGGTAATAGTGGGAAACCGCGACGAAAAAGGAAATACGGTAAGTATTCGGTTACGCACCGGCGAAGACAAAGGAGCAATGTCATTAGAAGAATTTACTGATATAATAACCACAAAGTATTTGACCAAATCACTGTATTTGTGGTAATTTAAACAACGTCTTGGAGGTATAGCATATCTAAGTATTATCAGATAAACGAAAGAATAAATGCGGACGAGCTCCGCGTAGTAACCCGAGAGGGAGAGAACTTAGGCGTACTTTCCAAGCAGGAAGCACTTGAAAAGGCGAATGAACTGGGCTTGGATTTAATCCTGATTGCAGCAGAAGCAACTCCTCCGGTAGCAAAGATCGCGGATTTTAATAAATTTTTGTACGAACAAGATAAAAAGGCGCAGCAATCCAAAGCAAATTCTAGGAAGAGCGATTTAAAGGAGTTTAGATTTGGGCCTTCAATAGATGAAGGGGACATAAAAACCAGAATTCGAAGAAGCGAAGAGTTCTTGCGAAGAGGGGATAAGGTAAAAATAACGATACGAATGAAAGGTAGAGAAAATGCCTATCCGGAGATCGCGATGAAGAAAATTGAAATGGTGAGGAAAGAGTTGGAAGCTGTGGCGAGAATTGAAAGCGCACCTGAAAGAAAAGGCTCACAAATAAGTGCTACCTTTATAAAAAAGTAAGATTTAGAAAAGCAAAGTTATGCCAAAGTTAAAAACAAGAAAAACACTCAAAAAAAGAGTAAAAATAAGCAAAAGCGGTAAAATAATGGTTGGTGCAGTATGTAACGGCCACTTAAAAGCCGGGCGCTCCGCAAACCGAAAGGGCCGCAAAAAAGGAAGACATGAGCTTAATTGCAGCGCCTTTAAGGCTAAATTTAAAAAGATGGTGGGAAAGAAAGGATCATCGATTTAATTTAATATGACAAGAGTTAAAGGTGGCCCAAGAGGACACCAAAAACATGTAAAAGTTCTTAAAGCGGCTTCGGGATATAGGATGACCCGCAGCTCCCTGTTTAAACGAGCACAGGAGGCTGTGCTGCGAGCGGGGGAGCACGCTTTTCATGGAAGAAAAGAGACCAAGCGAAAGTTCCGAAGGTTATGGATTCAGAGAATTTCCGCCGCCTTAGAGGGGCTTGATCTTAGGTATAGCGAACTAATAAACCTAATGGCCAAGAAAAACATCACAATAAACCGAAAAATGCTCTCTCAAATGGCGATTAAAGACCCGGAAGGGTTTAAAGCCGTTGTAGAGGAAGCAAGAAAATAAATCGGTTTAACAATGCAGGACAAGATTAGTGCCATTCAAAATCAGTTCGCTGAGGATTTAGCCAGTCTCATAAATCCGGGTGAAACTGTTGAAGGAACGCCTGTAACCACTAAAGCTGATACTATCTATTTAAAGTATTTTTCCAAGAAAAACGGACTGGTAGCGGTTCTTTTTAAGGAGTTGGTGGGGCTTTCATTGGAGGAAAAACAGAAGTATGGGCCGATACTTAACCAAATTCAGGACGATTTTCAGCAAAAATTGGACTTGGCCGTACGGGAAGCTCAAAAAACCCAAGAACAAGCGGAAGACGCCGAAATAGACCTAACATTGCCTTATCCTCCAAGAAAAACAGGTCAAATTCATCCCACAAACCGATTTATCCGCGAAATGAATAAATTTTTTACTTACTATGGATATTCCATTATGGAGGGACCCGAGATAGAGAACGCCGAATATAATTTTAGAAGGCTAAATTTGCCGGAAAACCATCCGGCAACCGATTTGCAAGATACACTTTTTATTAAATCACCTGATTTGCTTTTACGGACACACACTTCTTCTGTGGAGGCGCGGATTTTAACAGATTATAAACCTCCAATCCGTGCTGTTGTAGCGGGAAAAGTGTACCGCAACGAAAC
>CAZABI010000122.1:3032-4487 GCA_964483235.1 uncultured Dehalococcoidales bacterium
TACCTATTGAGTGGCTAAAAGAGTACACAGAAACAGATAAAACGGCGGAGGAAATTGCTGAATCCTTAACAGCCTTGGGTTTAATGTTAGATAAACCTATAATCCGCCAAAATGTGGGGGATATTTTAGATCTGGAACACCGCATGGATCGGGCAGATTGGCTTTCAATTTTGGGTTGCGCCAGAGATTTAGCGGCCATGGAAAATTTGGACCTTAAAACACCTGAAAGATTTTCAAAAAAGGGAAAAAACCCAAAACGAGGGGAAAATGTACCCATAGTAGTGGAGTGCTCTGATTTGATACGCAGATTCACCACTAACGTTATAAAAAATGTGAAAGTAAGGGAGTCTCCTGAGTGGCTGAAAAAAAGATTGGAAGCGTACGGAATTCCGGTTATAAATAACATCGTGGATATAACAAATTATATTATGGTGGAGTACGGCCAGCCTTTGCATGCACAGGACCTGGCAAAATTTGAAAAAAGAGAAATTGTTATTCGCCGAGCCAAAGAAGGAGAGCAAATAACAACGTTGGATGGGACTGTGATAAACCTTGACTCAACAATGTTTGTTTTAACTCAGAATAACGAGCCTATTACTTTGGGTGGAATTGTCGGCGGAGCAAAAACTGCTATCACAGAAACCACTACGGACATTATCCTGGACGCCGGAAACTACGACCAGGCCAACATTCGCCATACCTCCCGCAAGTTGGGAATCAGAAATGAAACGGTTTTAAGATCTGAAAAGTTCTTGCATCCGCATTTAACTCAAGTGGCCATAGAACGGGCAGTCAAGTTAATTTTGGAAATTGCCGGAGGAGATTACTACGAAAACCAGGATTGGTATCCCGAACCAAAGGATCCGGAAAAAATATCTTTAAGATACGACAGGATAAAGGCCCTCGGCGGAGAAGAAGTGCCGGCCAATACCGCAAAAAACATTTTAGCTCGCCTGAAATATAAGATTTTAAGGGAAACTCCTAAAGGATTAGATCTTGAAATACCTTACTTTAGGACAGATGTGATCGTTGAGGACGATGTTGTTTCTGATATTTTGCGAATCGGAAACTACAAGAATATTGAGACAAAAATGCTGGAAAATACGCCTCCAAAAAATATCACACTTCCGGAAATATATTTGGAAGAACGATTAAGAGATATTATGGCCAAAATCGGGGGGTATGAGTACATTACTAATCCATTAGTGGAGAAGGATGCAGAGATAAAGAAACAAGTTGTACTAGAAAATTCTTTGTCCGCGGAACAGGGGGCGATGCGCACTTCCATAGAGCAGACTTTAGAATTAATAAGAAAAGAATACAACAAACAGGGCAAGGGAGGCCTGCTTTTTGAAATCGGGAAAGTATATTGGAAAGGTAGCAACGAAAAGATTCAGGAAGAGAGGCACCTGACTGTCCTGCATACCGAAGAAAATGATAGAAAACAGGTTAACA
>CAZABI010000123.1:0-4476 GCA_964483235.1 uncultured Dehalococcoidales bacterium
ATATTGCTGGTGATTTCGCATGTTAACTAAAAAGTTTACTCGGACAGACTCCTAGCTCCAACTTGCCCTGGTCAGTGGCGATAGCGATGAGGGTAGTCATAACGCTTTTGGTTACCGACGCAAACTCATGTACTGTCTGTCCGTCATAGGGGTAGAAGTACGCGTCCAAAATAACTGACCCATTACGTACGAGCAGCAAGCTGTGAATATTCAGGTTCTTTTGCTTAATGGAAAGTAGACCTTCGGCCAATTTGCCGGAGTCTACACCTTGTTCCTCAGGTGTACTTCCAAGCCACTCAAGAGTAGGAAAGTGGGATGTTTGAGATATTGGTGCTTTGCTAATTGAACAGCTTGTGAATAAAAGAATTGGGGTGATAGAAGCCAGCAAGATAACAGCTATTGCTTTAACTATAGGTCGGCTACCTTGTTTATTCAATGTACCCATGCTACTTATTTGTTTGGGCTAAACGTATTACGCTGCCATACTACATTTTCTTGCCCGAATATCATCAATCTCCTGCTTCGATTAAAGCTATTATACATCTATATATTTCGGAATAAAATACTTTGATTTAAGCCTGCAAATCCGAAATTCTGCCAGACCCATTCTCCCCTACGCACGTGCTCACTTTTTCTAAAGTATCAACCAGGCTACCTAATTCTAGCTGTAATTAGACAAAGGCCTCCTCCATCCCTTGGCTGATTTACTCTTGGTCTTTTTTCTCAAATCACATTTTCACAACGATAGAAACTCACCAAGAAAATATTTCTGAACTGATTTGGGCGCATCGGGATCGCCAAGTCTTGGCATTCGCAAACAGTTCTTAATAATTCTTTACTAATATGGGTTTATGAAGAACCAGTGATTTTTCTGTTCACATATTACATAATCTTGACTATAGCTGTGACAAAAGTGAAAATATAATATGCAGCAAATGTATTCTTGCCCCAACTGCGGAGTACCGGTAGCTTACGGCCAACCGCAGTGCACAAACTGTCAAATGGTTTTTGACTGGCAAATGCCGCAACACCAGAACCAATACCAGTCATCTCCTGATCAGTATCCCGACCAACAGCAGCAGCAATGGTACCAGTCCCCTACCGATTATCAACAGGCGGGTTGGGTACCCCAGGGCCAGAATCAGCCGCCAAACAAGGGTGACAGGCCGGGACTCGGGCAACTGATTATCGGGCTATGGCAACCCATAAAAAATAACCTGGGGATCATTGCGAAAGTATCCGTTATCGTGGTTATCCTCGCTGCGCTTATCGCTGCAGGCATCGCACTGCAGGGGGAAATCTCGAAGTGGATCTCAGTGCCGGTGGTGGCATCTTTTGATTCCAGCTCTCCGACGATCACAGCAGGGCAGGAGGCGACTTTGCAGTGGAATGTCCCCGGAGCATCCTCGGTTACTATCACCCCCGACATCGGGGCGGTATCTTCCAGTGGCAGCAGGATAATATCTCCCGGCGCGACGACTACTTATTTGCTGGTTGCCAATAACCTGTTCGGCTATTCGCGCAAGTCGATAACCGTGACAGTTACCGGTAAGCTGCCGTCCATAAACAGTTTCAGTATCAACACTGACAGTATCTTTACAGGTCAGACAGCTACATTATCCTGGAACGTTACAGATGCGACATCGGTTTCCATTGGCCCGGAAATCGGGACCGTATCGTCAAGCGGAACGAAAAACGTATCACCGGGCACAACCACCAGGTACGTGCTGACAGCCTCCAATAATGCTGGCAATTCAACTGAGTCGGCAACGCTTACGGTCACCTCATCAAACGTACCTATCATTACCACTTTCAGCGCCAGCCCGGCCTCCATTAATTCCGGCGAGGCCTCGAACCTGACATGGGATGTCGCCGGCGCAAAGTCAATTAATATCAACCAGGGCATAGGTGGCGTTGCGGTAAAAGGTTCTGTGAAAATAACTCCCTCGGCTACCATTACCTATACATTGACGGCTAACAGTGACTACGGCTCGATAACTAAGGCAGTTACCGTTACTGTAGACACATCGAATGTAACAAGCCCGAGCACGGAGATCACGGCAACTCCACCGGCGGTAAAAACTTTCTCGGCAAGTCAGACTTCAATTATGCTGGGAGATAACGTAACCCTAAGCTGGACTGTTACGGGCGCGAGATCAGTCTCGATCAGCCCGGATGTCGGCACTGTGCCGGCTTCAGGCTGGACAATGGTAATACCCACTGCCGCCATTACCTATAAATTGTCCGCTGTCAACACCTTCGGCACAGTGACGGCAGACGCTGCGGTTACGGTGAATAAGTCAACCGAGGGCGAAGCGCCGATAATAAAATCCTTTACTGCCGCTCCGAGCAGCATTTCCGCAGGTGGATCATCAAGCCTCTCCTGGGATATCAAGGGGGCGACTTTGCTCACTATCGATCAGGGTATCGGCATTCCAGCTTCAAATTTTTCGCAGATGGTGTCACCTGCTGCAACTACATCCTATATTCTGACCGCCATTAACAGCACCGGCACCGATAACAGAACTGTTACCGTAACTGTAGCCCCCTGATCCCTGCGGCAATTTAAGCGCGGGCAGTGTGGTTAAGCTGACTCATAAGCCCCTGGTCGCCGGTCCAAATGGGTGCTATTCGGATAAGCTCAAGGGCTTCTTAGCGTCTCTGGAGTTATGCAGTCTAATATACTCTCCGCCTCGTGATCTGGAATACTATACCGAGGGAGATTAGAATTAAACCAGCAATTGTGGTAATTACTACACTCTGATAAGGTGTTGAATCAACTGATAGTCTTTTTATCAATATGCCAAGTAATGCCCAGTCAACAACCAGACAAAAGAATATGTCCTTGCGTTGAAAAAGTACGGTTAGCACAATTACTATACCGATCACAATGACAGCTACCGCCCAGAATTGCTCTCCAAGCCCGAATGTATTCCATTTGGTGCTTACTAATAAAGCCGTCGCATTGGCAATCGTTGCTATGGTAATCCAACCAAGATATACACTGAAAGGAAGATGTACAAGGTATTTCTCTTTTTTCGCTGCATCCGATTTACCAATTGATAGACGCAGGTATATCGCGATCAGACATGCAAGCAGTAATATCATCAACAGCATAGACAGAGGGAGTAACTGATAATGCCAGGCGAAAATCCAACCAATATTGGCGATACAGGTTAGAAAGAACAATATGCCTGTGCCAGTTACGGAAGAGCGTTTCGTATCTGCTTTAATGGCGCTTATCATGCCGTACACAACAAAGATAGCCAGCAGTATATAGATTAGTCCCCAAATTGAAAATGTAAACCCTGCAGGCACGAACAGATTTGGATACTGGTCGGACAACTCTCCAGTCGTTTTGTTATTTATGGGAAGCGCATTGGCAAGTACGTTGACAACAATCGTACCCAGGAAGCCAATTATATTTAAAATTGACAGGATTATCTGCGATCCTCTTTTATTCATATGCCATCCTAATGACAGGTTGATATTTCATCATATTATTGAATCGGTCACCATGCTTCTATTTCAATCGCCCCTTAAGAAGTCCAGCGCTTCCTTAGTGAACGGGCTAATCACCCCCCTCAAAGGAATGCGAACCTCCGTCGAGGATAACCAGCTTAGCACCCATGATCCGGGAGGCCAACTCTTGCGACGAATGCGGCGGCATCAGCCTGTCTTGACTGCCTGTCAATACCAGGGTGTGAGACTGAACCAGGTGCAGTCTATCCTGAACATCGTGTGTTATCATGGCGTCGAGCTGCCCCGCCGGGACTTTGAGCATACCTGATCTCAAGAGAATCTTGTTCAGCGATAAAAACAGCAGTCTGCTGAACGGCTGGTTGAAAATCCGCGAGGTCATGGCGATTATTAGCTTCCCAAGGTCCGCTGAGGCCAGGTCGGAGCGTAAGCGATTCCAGCCCGGGGTTGTGGCCTCTATCAGGTCGTAGAGCATATCCCGAAGAGGCTGCCCACCCGCGCTTGTACTGCACAGGATCAGCTTATCCACTTTCTGCGGGTGATCGATGGCGATGTGTTGCGCTACCATTCCGCCCAGCGACATTCCCAGCAAATGTGCCTTATGTATACTCAGAAAGTCCATCAGGCCGATGGTATCACCTGCCATCATGCTCGTGCTGTATGGACCGGTCGGTTTATCGCTGCCTCCGCTGCCCCTGTTGTCGAAAGTGATAACGCGGTAGCGCCTGGCGAAGGCGTGCACTAACATGAACAAGGTGTTTTGGGCACTGGCGAATCCATTGATCAGGATTAATGGTTGTCCGTCACCATAGACACTATAGGCCAGCTTGATGTCGCCCACCGTCGCTATCGGCATCCGTGCTTTCCCTTGACAACATTATACATCTACATATTTCGGAATGAAATAACCTGATTTAAGCCTACAAATTCGCGAATTCTGCGAGACTCGTTCCTTATTCCAAACGTTCGTATTTTTTCTAACTTTCTAACCGGGCT
>CAZABI010000124.1:0-4467 GCA_964483235.1 uncultured Dehalococcoidales bacterium
CCAGCGCAAAGAGGACGGCCGGATATTATTCTCGTTGAATTAATATGTAGGGACGGGGCTTTAGCCCTGTCCGCGCTAATATTCCACCAACTTCGCCGTTTTTGCCGTATCACTGTGCTTTAGGTTATCATAACGGGGTTACTTTGTGAGCAACAAGAGGTTAATTTACTGAAATGAAATACCGGTCTTCCGAAGGTGAACTTATCCCGATCGTCGTACTGGTCCTCCTGAACCTGCTCATTTTCCTGGCAGTAAATATAGGTTCCATTTTTCTCAATATCAACCTTCTGCCATACCTGGGGCTGGCACGGGCCAATGTTTTCGCGGAGCCCTGGACGCTGGTGACCACCTGGTTCACGCACGCCGATTTCTGGCATATCCTGGCCAATATGCTCACTCTGTATTTCTTTGGCAGTTTCCTTAACCGCATAGCCGGCACACGGTATTTCATGCTCACCTATTTCATCGGCGGTGTGTGCGCCGATATTTTTATACTGATCTTCTCCAGCCCGTTTGTACTGACCATCGGCGCCTCGGGCTGTATCTTCGCGCTGGGCGGTGCGCTGGCCATCCTCACACCCAAGCAGAAGGTCTTCGTCTTCCCCTTACCCGTTCCTATCCCGCTGTGGGCAGCCGTGATCATAGGCTTCCTGATACTAACGCTGATGCCAGGGATTTCCTGGCAGGGGCACCTGGGCGGCCTGCTCTTCGGCCTGCTGGCCGGGTGGTTTATACGCAAGCGGCTGAGGGTTGTTATCTATTAAACTGCTAAGTGGCGAATTAAATTATGGCGATGACGAATATACTGTTGTGGCTGTACCTGGTCAATGCCGTACTGCTGATCGTCCACGAGATTGATTCGGCCTACTGGCAGGAATGGAAGCTGTTCAAGCTGCCGGGCGGTCTAACCGGATTTCTGCTCATACACATCCCGCTCGTCTTCCTCATACTCTGGGGACTGCTGGAGCTAAGCAAAGGGACCATGGCCGGTATCATACTCTCTTTAGTGCTGGCGCTGGCCGGTATCTTCGCCTTCAGCATTCATACCTATTTCATCAGGAAAGGGCGCGAAGAATTTAAAACGCCTGTATCAATGACTATTCTGACCGCTACCCTGTGCGTATCAGGCGCACAGTTGATAGCTACGCTTATGCGATTGTTGTTGTCATAGATGGATCTAAAGACCCATCCGAATTCGAACGCAGCTAAAGCTACATCCCTACAGTCTAAAGACTTTTCTCACTGCCACGCCGGGGTAATCCTGCCATCCTGCGACTGCCAGTAGGGCAGCCAGGTAAGTGAGACCAGCCGTACAATAATGTCCTTCTTGGCGGGGCGGATGGTTATTTTGTCCAGCGCTTCATTCATCGGGTCGAGTTTGCCAGACAGATCATCCATCTCCGTCTTGAACTCCTGTTCCAGATCGGCCAACCTCTGTTTATGCGATGCCAGCGTCTCCTTGGCGCGGTCCACATCTTCCTTCTCTTTCATAATGCGTCCCGCACTGCGCGCTGCTGTGGAGGCACGGCCAATGGTGCCCGTGCTTATCTTACGGCCAACGAAGGCACTCAGCAGGGTAGCTCCCACAGATATCACTGTGCTCATCTGCTGCTGTTTCTGCTGGTTAGCCTCGCGGTCCACCGCCTGCTGAGCCTTGCGCGCCTGTTCTTCCAAAGAGGCCATCTTGGTGGCATATTTCTGGCGCAGCTTTTCCGTCAGGTCGTCGCGCTGTTCGCGGGCTACCTGCGATAGCCTGACGCGGAAGTCACGCTCCGCTTCGCCTGGCTTGGAGAACTGCTTGTAGGTGGGGCTTTTTAAAAGCTCGAATTTGCGGCTGCCGTACAGGTAGGTTGAAAATTCTTTGCTCCAGTTGTTATAGCTTTTTGACTTGCTGGCAATCGGGGCAAGCTGCCCGAATTGAGAAGGCTCCCCGGGAGCTTTTTCCAGGTCGGAGACGTTAAAATCGGCGTCTTTAGCATTCTCCCAATTGACCGGGATGACCTCCTCGGTTATCTCAGTGTAGGCGAAGATATCCTGCCGGGTATCGATGCCGGTTTTGGTGTCAGAGAAATTGACACTGGCCGAGCCCAGCAGCACCGGCTTGTAAAACAGATTACTTCCCACTGACTGGCCACCGCGTGCCGGTACAAATAGCTGCTGCACGTCAGGAGGAAGTACCGGACGGCTGGATTTAGGTGCGGCCTGTGGAGAACCGGCAGCCGTAGTAGCCTGCGGAGCGGCTGTCGTAGTTGGGGCTGGCGCTGCATACGCCGGAACGGCCGGTTTGGGCATGGCCGCCTTGACCGGGTCCATCAGCACCTTGATCTGGTTGCGCGTGAGCGGGCCGCGCAGGTAGGACATAGCCCAGCGTGTTTCCATGACCACCGGGGCGTCCTCGTGCACATTGTTCATCAGGAAGATACGGCTGCCCAATCCGGCCATGGTCTGCTCCATTGCCCCTCGGTCAAATTTGGCGCCCTGCGAGGCAGCCACACCCTCCAGTCCCTCGATGACACGGGCTTTATCGCGCTCGGTCTGCAGGCGTCCGATGAACCAGGTACCGGTGTTGGACAGTCCTTTGTAATCGAGGTCGACCGGGTTCTGAGTGGCCAGCAGGACGCCTACACCGAAGGCGCGCGCCTGTTTGAGCAGGGTCAGCAACGGTTGCTTGGAAGGCGGGTTGGCCACCGGTGGGAAGAAGCCGAAGATCTCATCCATGTATAAAATAGCGCGCAGGCTGGTAGTGCCTGACTGCAGCCTTGTCCAGGCCAGCACCTGGTTCAGCAGTAGGGAGACAAAGAACATGCGCTCGGCATCGCCCAGGTGGGCGATGGAGAAGATGGCCATACGGGGTTTGCCCGCGGGGTTGTAGAGTATTTTCCCGATATAGAGAGCCTCGCCCTCCATCCAGGCGCCGCCAGCAAATTATTTAAAAGTAAGGCCAGCTCAAAGCGCTCTTTGGCCGGGTAGAAGGAATCGAGATCCATAACGCCGATCTTATTAACCGGCGGTGTCTGTATTTGCTGTATCAGCACGGCCAGGTCGGTATCACGGTTCTGTTTCCAGGCGTTGTCCAGTATGGTTGAAATCAGTATATGCTCGCGGCTCTTGATGGGATCGGCCTCCTTGCCCAGCAGTCCGAGCAGGCTGGTTGCAGTGGTGGTGATACGCTCGCGCAACAGCTCGGGATCGTCGATGATGGCCTGTGGTGGAGCGGTGAATGATTTTAAAATAGAAACCGGTATTCCTGCAGTGCTGCCAGGCGTATAGATGACGAAGTCAGCGGCCTGCCTGAGTCGCCCGATGCGCTCACTGCTCTGTCCCCATGAAGTCAGACCGTTCTTCCAGGTATCGGCCTGTTTGGCCGCAAAGTCCTGCGGACTGAGTCCCTTCTTGCGCGCATCGTCATCGTTGATCCAGGGCAGGAAATCTTCCGGCCTGAGCTCAGGAAAAGTGAGCAGCAGGTTGGGCAGGTCTCCCTTGGGATCGATGATGATGGCGGGTATGCCATCAATGGCGGCCTCTTCCAATAACGATATGCACAGGCCGGTCTTGCCGCTGCCGGTCATGCCCACGCAGACGCTATGTGTGACCAGGTCCTTGGAATCATACAGGATGAGGTTCTCCATTGATTTTTTCGCTGCCTGGTCGTACTCCCTCCCGAGATAAAACACACCGAGCTTTTCATAATCTTCCATTCACTTCACCACCTTTATATTTGTTTGCTTTCAGCCGAGTGTGAGACGTCTTCCTGGTCTTTGACCGTTTGTTTCCTCTTTTTTTGCTCTTCAATCATGTATTCGATGACATATTCGCCGAACTTGACTACCCTGCCGTTTCTGACTCGCAACTCGGGTTGATCGATGTAATTGTTGAACACCACATCCAGGTCGACTTCCACGCACAGGTCCAGTATTACCTTCTTGCCCCATTCGAAGCCCTCGCGAAACGGGTTCTTATCGTAATAGGTGGGTGAATGTATGTCTGTGAAGAGTATTTTTACTTTTTTCATTGTTTTTTTCCTATTGTAAGATTGTTACGTCCCTATGCTCCTCGCAACGCGCTACCCGTGAGATCGCCGCGTCGGCTTTGCCTCCTTGCAATGACGTATATATATTATACCAGTGGAATGGTAGTCCCCGATGCTTTGGCGATCAGCTTGCCTTCCCGGCTGGTCACCGTTATCTCCGAAATACAAACCCGCTTGCCTCGTTTAAGTACGCGGCATTCCGCGGTTAATTCATCATCAGCCGCAACAGCGGAAATGAACTGGATGTTAAACTGTACGGCCACGTTGGGCGTTATAACCGAGTTGGTGGCATAGGCAAAAGCCTGGTCCGCCGCAGCGGCAACAATGCCCCCAAAGATCATGCCGTTGAAGTTGACATACTCCGGACGCATTTTCATGGCTATCCTGGCATAACCTTCAGTAAGCTCCAGCAACTTCAGCCCGAGGAAGGCAGCCAC